>DASSHR010000118.1:0-6674 GCA_035692745.1 Candidatus Limnocylindrales bacterium
CTCAAGTTCGAGAGTGGCACCCACCGCGTCCAGCGCGTGCCCGCCACGGAATCGTCGGGCCGGATCCACACGTCGACCGCGACGGTGGTCGTGATGCCCGAGGTCGAGGAGACCGAGATCGAGATCGACGAGGACCGGGACGTCCGAATCGACGTCAAGCGCTCCTCTGGTCCGGGCGGCCAGTCCGTCAACACCACGGATTCGGCCGTGCGAATCACGCATCTGCCGACCGGGCTCGTGGTCGAGATCCAGGACGAGAAGAGCCAGCACAAGAACAAGGCGAAGGCGTTCGCGGTGCTCCGGGCGAGGCTTCAGGACCGGGCGCGCCAGGAGCAGCGCGAGGCCGATTCCGCGACCCGACGGTCGATGGTCGGGGCGGGCGATCGGGCCGACAAGATCCGCACGTACAACTTCCCGCAGGACCGCGTGACGGACCATCGCGTGGGCGTGGACCTCTCGAACCTGCCCAAGGTGATGGCAGGCGATCTCGACAGGCTGATCGACACGCTGATCACGACGGACCAGGCCGAGCGCCTCTCGGCCTTCGTCGACGGCCAGGGCTGACCGAGCCCGGACGGCGGGGGGACCAAGACGTGGCGACCGTGCGCGAGCTGCTCGATGTCGCGGTGGCGCGGCTGCGGGAGTCCGGCTCCGAATCGGCCCGCCTGGATGCAGAGCTGCTGCTCGGGTTCGCGCTCGATACGGATCGAACGGCGGTCATCGCGCACACGGATGCGCCGGTCGGCGACGGCGCGGCCGCGCGCTTCGAGGCGCTCCTCGACCGGCGCGCCGCGGGCGAGCCCGTCGCCTACATCCGCGGCGTCAAGGAGTTCCACGGGCTCGCCTTCGGGGTCGACCCGCGGGCGCTGATCCCGCGACCGGAGACGGAGCTGCTCGTCCAGCTCGGCGAGCTGGAGATCGTGCGCCGCCTCACCGGCGCCCCGCGACCGAAGGGGGCGCCGGCGCTTCGCGTGATCGACGTCGGAACCGGCAGCGGTGCCGTCGCCGTGACGCTCGCGGTGCTCCTGCGGCGGCGCGGGATGGCCGAGGACGTGGCGATGACCGCCACGGACGCCTCGGCCGACGCGCTCCAGCTCGCCAAGGAGAACGCGGTTGCCCATGCCGTCGGGGACCGCATGGAGTTCGACGTGGCGGACCTGCTGCCGGGCACCGTCGCGGCGCCCTGGGATGTCGTGCTCGCGAACCTGCCGTACGTGCGCTCGGACGCCGTGCCCGCGCTACCCGTTGCTGCCTCGTTCGAGCCCGTGGCTGCGCTGGACGGCGGCACGGATGGCCTCCGCGTGATCTCCCGCCTGCTCGACCAGCTCCCGGCCGGGCTCGCCCGCGACGGTGCCGCCCTCCTCGAGATCGGCGGCGACCAGGGCGCCGCGATCGGCACCCTCGTCGAGGAGCGATTGCCGGGCTGGTCGTGCGACGTGGAGCTGGACCTCGGGCGCCTGCCGCGCGTGGCGATCGTGCGTCGCGCGCCTCGCGCCGCGGCATGACCGCCCGCGTCCCCGACGACCCGACGGGCCGCGACGCGGCGATCCACGTCCTCCGGGGAGGCGGCGTCGTGGCGGTGCCCACCGATACGGTTTACGGGATCGCGGTCGCACTCGACACGCCGGGCGGCATCGAGCGCCTGTTCGCCGCCAAGCAGCGCCCGCCCGACAAGGCCATCGCGCTGCTGCTCGCGGACGTCGAGCAGGCATCGGCGATCGGTGAGCTCACGGCATCGGCGGCGACGCTCGCCCGCGCGTTCTGGCCCGGCGGCCTCACGCTCGTGGTGCCGCGGCGCGCGGACGTGCCCCTTCCGGCGGCGCTCACCGGCGGCGCGCTCGCCCCGGGCGCGATCCCCACGGTCGGCCTGCGCGTGCCCGACCACGACACGCCGAGAGCCCTCGCCGGCGCACTCGGACCGCTGCCGACCACCTCGGCGAATCGATCGGGCGAGCCGGAGCTGCGGGACGCCGACGCGATCGAGGCGGAGCTCGGCACATCGCTGGACCTGATCCTCGATGGGGGGCCGGCGCTGGGCGGCCCGGCGTCGACCGTCGTCGACTGCACCGGTCCCGAGCCCGTGATTCGCCGCGCCGGTGCGATCCCGGAGGAGCGGATCCAGGCGATCCTCGATCAGGCCTTCGGCAGGGGCTCGAGCGGGCGCTCGCGGTAGAGCATCTCCAGGTCCGCCATGACGTCGCTCGTCACGTCGACGCCGCCGCGCAGGGTTCGGAACACGCCCTGGATGGTGAAGATCGGGCCCCACGGGATGCCCCACCAGCCGAAGAGCAGCGAGTGGAGGAGCGGGGCCGCCTTGCCAGCGCCGCTGGAAACCGTCGGCCTGACCAGGATGGGATCGGTCACGCGCCTGAACGACACGACGACCCACGATTCCGCGTACGGATAGACGACGAACCGCGCGCCGCTGCCCACGGCCGCCCGGAGCTCGGCGATCGTCATGCCGCCCACGCCCCGCACCTTGAAGCCCTTGGCCATGCGCCAGCCCTCCCAGCTGTCGGCGCGACGGACACTGCCGATCGCCCGTTCGATGTGGGACGATACTGCCCGCCGAGGAGGCTGCCACGGCGGAATTGACAGCCCGGAATGCCGCGCCAGGGCGAAAGGCACCATGACGACCACCACGGAATCCCGCCTCGGCTGGGCCCGGCTCGCCGACGTCGACCCTGCGCTGTGGCACGCGATGCTGCAGGAGCGTGATCGCCAGCGCGACAAGATCGAGCTGATCGCGAGCGAGAACTACACGTTCGCCGCGGTGATGGAAGCCCAGGGCTCGTGGCTCACGAACAAGTACGCCGAGGGCCAGCCGGGCAAGCGCTATTACGGCGGCTGCGAGTTCGTGGACATCGCCGAGTCGCTCGCCGAGGAGCGGGCCCTCGCGCTCTTCCCCGGCGCCGAGGCCGTGAACGTGCAGCCCCATTCCGGCGCGCAGGCCAACATGGCGGCGTACTTCAGCGTGCTCCAGCCGGGCGACCGCATCCTGGGCATGAACCTGGCCCACGGCGGCCACCTCACCCACGGCTCGCCGGTGAACTTCTCGGGGCGCATGTACGAGGTCCACGCGTACGGCGTCGACCACGAGACGGAACGGATCGACTACGACGGCCTCGAAGCCGCGGCGAAGGAGGTCCGGCCGAAGGTGGTCGTGGCGGGCGCCTCCGCGTATCCCCGAATCATCGACTTCCCGCGCATGGCCGCGATCGCCCACTCGGTCGGCGCGCTCCTGTTCGTCGACATGGCGCACATCGCCGGGCTCGTCGCAGCCGGCGTGCATCCCAGTCCCTTCCCGCACGCGGACCTCGTCACGACCACGACCCACAAGACGCTCCGCGGACCCCGTGGCGGCCTGATCTTCAGCCGCGAGAACCTGCCCGACGGCATCGACCCGGCGAGCTTCCCGATGGTCAAGACGACGCTCGCCGCCCAGGTGGACAAGACCGTGTTCCCCGGCGTGCAGGGCGGCCCGTTGATGCACGTCGTCGCGGCCAAGGCCGTGGGCCTGCTCCTCGCCGCGGGCCAGGACTTCCGGCGCGACCAGCAGCGCACCGTGGAGAACGCCGCCGAGCTCGCCGACGCGATGGCCGAGCGCGGTGCCCGCATCGTGAGCGGCGGCACGGACAACCACCTGATGCTCGTGGACGTCACGCCGCTGGGCGTCACGGGCAAGGAGGCCGAGGCGCTCCTGGACGAGGTCGGGATCACGGTCAACAAGAACGCCATCCCGTTCGATCCCCTGCCGCCGAACACCGCATCGGGCATCCGGCTCGGCACGCCGGCGACCACGACGCGCGGGTTCGGGCCGGAGGAGATGCGGGCGATCGCCCGGATCATCACCGAGGCCATCGCCCGGCGCGAGGATCCCTCGGCGCGCGAGCGCCTTCGCGCCGAGGCCGCCGAGATCGCGGGCCGGTTCCCGGTGCCGGGGCTCGTGGATGACGCCACCGAGGCCGCCGGGTGAGCTTCGCCCCCGCAGCGGGCCCGGTTGTGCCCATCATCGCCGCTGCATTCATCGTGGCCGCGCTCGTCGCCCTGTTCGCAACGCCGCTCGTTCGGCGTCTCGTGCGGGCCCTCGGCATCATCGACCACCCCGATGCCCGCCGCACCCACCGCGCACCGGTGCCGCGAGGCGGTGGCATGGCCGTGGCGGCTGCGTTCCTGATCGTCGGCGGCGGCCTCGTGCTCCTGGGCGGCAGCCTCCCGGGCATGCCCGGCCACGGCGCCGTCTCCGACCTGAACCTGGTCGGCCTGTTCGGCGGCGGAGTCCTGGCGATCGCGATCGGCGCGATCGACGATCGCTTCGACCTGCGCGCCCGATGGCAGTTCCTGGGTCAGCTGCTGCTCGCGGCCGTGGCGATCGCGACGGCGATCACGGTCGCGAAGATCGGCAACCCGTTCGGCACCGACGACATTCCATTCCCTGCGGTCCTCGGCGTGGGCTTCACGCTCGTCTGGGTGATCGGCATGATCAACAGCCTCAACTTCATCGACGGGCTCGACGGCCTGTCGACCGGGATCGCGCTCATCGCCGCGGTCACGCTCGGTGTCCTGAGCCTCACGAACGCCACCGGCCCGAATGGCCAGCCGCTCGTGGCGGTCCTGTGTTTCGTGCTTGCCGGCGCCCTGCTGGGCTTCCTGCGCTGGAACTTCCACCCGGCGGTGATCTTCCAGGGGAGCGCGGGCGTCATGTTCATGGGCTACGTGCTGGCGGTGCTGGCGATCCTCGGCTCGGCCAAGGTGATCGTGGCGCTGCTCGTGCTGGCGGTGCCCATCATCGACACGTTCTGGGTGATCGTCCGGCGCCTGTCGTCGGGCCGCTCGCCGTTCAGCCCGGATCGGGGCCACATCCACCATCGGCTGCTCGACGTCGGACTTTCGCACCGGGGGACCGTCTTGCTCATCTACGCGGTGTGCGCGACGCTAGGGTTGATGTCCCTGCTCGTATCCAGCTCGATCGGCGTCCTCGCCTTTGCCGTGGCCCTCGTCGGCTTCGGCGTCGTCGCGTTCATGCTGCGCCGTGATCCAGGAGAAGTTGCCTCGTGACGGACGTTCCACCGCCCGACGAACCATCGAAGCCGAAGCCGCCGCGCGGCCGGCCGCGTCGCCCGAAGGACGTGGTCGACGAGGCGATCCTCTCGGATGCGGAGGTTGCCCGCCGGGTCGACGTCCGCGGCGGTGGCACGCCGCGCGCCCCGATCGAGCGCGCGCCCGCTCGTGCCCCGCGTGCGCCCGCTCGACGGTCGGAGCGGACCGGTGCGCGCGATTCGCTGCTCCTCATCGGCCTGGTCATCGTCGGCCTCGTCGCGGTGCGGCTGTTCCTCCCCGATGGCCCGCTCACGGCGAGCGCGACGGCATCCCCCGGCGGCAGCCAGGCGGCAGTCGCCACGGCATCGCCCGTCCCGCTCGAGACGGCCGCCCCGACCGGTGGCCTGATCACGCTGCCGCCGAGCTCCTTCGACGCGTCGCCCTCGGTGGCGCCCATCACCGCGCCGCCGATCACCGCGCCACCGGCGCCCACGCCCACGCTCAAGCCCGGCCAGACCCCCGCGCCCACGCCGCGGGTGACGCCCACGCCGAAACCCACCAAGACGCCGACACCGACGCACACGCCCGTGCCGACGCAGACGTCAGGTCCGGGCACGGCGACCCTCATCGTGGAGATGCACGTCATCAACAACAGCGGGGGAAGCGCGGTTTCGACGGACTGGACCATGCGGATCCTCGGCGAGATCGGCCTCGGCGTCAGCACGAACAACTTCCCGGGGCAGGAATCGGGCACGACGGTGACGGTCACCGCGGACAAGGGCTACCAGGTCAGCGACAACAACGCGGTCGCGGGCTACCTCGGCGACGTCTCGGATCCGGACTGCCATCCGGTGAATGGCATCCCGGCCGGCAGCACGCACACCTGCACGGTCATCCGCAACGACAAGCCCCGCGTCAGCGTGATCACGGAGGTGGTCAACGACGATCTGGGTGTCGCCGGCCCCGGCGACTGGACCGTCAGCGTGACCGGGGCCAACGCGAAGCCGTCGACCTTCTCCGGCGTCGGAGGTTCCGGGAAGCTGGTCATCGTCGACGCGAACATGACCTACACGGTCAGCATGGACGGCCCCACCGGCTACACGCAGACCGGCACGAGCGGCGACTGCAACACGAGTCGAGGCATCAACGACGCCGAAACGTCCTGCACGATCACGTTCAATGACGATCCCGCGCCGACGGTACCCGCCGGCGTCCCCACCGCCGTGTTCCTGTTCCCGCCATTGCTCTCCCCGCGTCGATGGATCCCGCGCCGATGGCGATCGACCCGGGCGGGTTGACGCCCGACCCCACCGAACCCGTCCGGGGATCTCGCCCCGACCCGAGGGTGGTGCTGTGGCGCGATTCGGCGTCGATCCTGGTGGTCGTCGTGCTCGCGCTGCTGCTGTGGCAGACGTTCGCCCCCGTCGAGACGGGCACGCCGACGGATTCGGGGCCCGCCCCGACCCGCGGCGTCGTCACGTCCCTGCCGCCGGGCGTGACGCTGGCGCCGGGCTTCACGTTCGGCCCGATCCTGCCGCCCAGCCTCGCCATCGATGCCACACCCACGCCGATCCCGGTGATCACGCTCGGCCCATCGCCGACACCCTCGCCCACGCCCAAGCCATCGCCGAAGC
>DASSHR010000119.1:0-9270 GCA_035692745.1 Candidatus Limnocylindrales bacterium
GGGCAGGTCGGACATCGCGGGCATGGTACTGAACCGGACCCTCGCGCTATGATCCGCCGGCTTGCAGAGTGCATAGACTTTATGCACTGACCGCCCGCGCCCAGGAGACCGTGCCGAGTTGGACGCCCAGGAGATCAAGACTGCCGTCGCGCACCAGGACGCCGCTCGGGCGCTGACCGACGCGCCGTTCGTCAACCCGCGCGACCCGGCGAAGACCCTGGGGCCTGACGGGAAGCCGGCACGCAGCCGACGCGCCCCGATCTGGCAGGACGTTCCCGACGAGAAGTGGGACGACTGGCGCTGGCAGCTCTCGCACCGGATCAACAGCGTCGACGAGGTCGGCGCGGTCCTCAACCTGACCGACGAGGAGCGGGCGGGCCTGACCGCCGACGACAAGTTCCGCGTCGACATCACGCCGTACTTCGCGTCGCTGATCGATCCCGACGACCCGACCGACCCGATCCGCCGCCAGGTCATCCCGCTCGGGCGCGAGCAGCAGGCGTTCACCGCGATGATGGAGGACTCGCTCGCCGAGGACCGCCACTCCCCGGTCCCGGGCCTCGTCCATCGCTACCCGGATCGCGTGCTGATGCTCGTCACCACGCAGTGCGCGAGCTACTGCCGCTATTGCACGCGCAGCCGGATCGTCGGCGACCCCACCCAGAACTTCAACTCGCGCGACCACGAGGCGCAGCTCGAGTACCTGCGCAGGACGCCGCAGGTCCGCGACGTCCTCATCTCCGGCGGCGACGGCCTGACCCTCGCGCCAAAGCTGTTCGAGAAGATCCTGCGCGGCATCCGCGAGATCCCGCACATCGAGATCATCCGCATCGGGTCGCGGGTCCCGGTCTTCCTCCCCCAGCGCATCGACGACGAGCTGTGCTCGATGCTGGAGAAGTACCACCCGCTGTGGATCAACCTCCACTTCAACCACCCGAACGAGATCACCCCCGAGGTGAGCCGGGCGGTCGACAAGCTGACGAAGGCGGGCCTGCCCGTCGGCAACCAGAGCGTCCTGCTCGCCGGCGTGAATGACTGCGTGCACATCCAGCGCGCGCTCGTGCACAAGCTCGTCGAAAACCGGATCCGGCCGTACTACCTGTACCAGTGCGACCTGGTCGAGGGCTCCGGGCACTTCCGGACGCCCGTCGGCAAGGGCCTCGAGATCATGGAGGGCCTGCGCGGCCACACCTCGGGCTACGCCGTCCCGACGTACGTGATCGACGCCCCGGGTGGCGGCGGCAAGATCCCGGTGATGCCGAACTACCTGATCTCGTACTCGGACCACAAGGTCGTGCTCCGCAACTACGAGGGCTACATCACGACGTACGAGGAGCCCCAGACGTACCAGCGCCACGACGAGGCCGCGTGCGCCTACTGCCAGCACCAGCGCTCGGAGCCGGGGCAGACCGGCGTGCTCGGGCTGCTCGAGGGCGAGCGCATGTGGATCGAGCCGAAGGGCTTCGAGGACACCCATCAGCGCGGCAACACCGAGGCACACCGGCTCCAGGACCCCAGCAAGTGGGTGCCGTTCGGCGTGGGCGCGATCGAAGGCACGGCTGCGCAGCCGTTGCCGGTCCTCGAGGCCGGGGCCGGATTCGGTCCCGGTGAGGAGCCGCGGCCGCGCGATGGCGAGCCCACGGCCTCGGCCCATGGGGAGATGCTCTAGGCCCGTCGCCTACCCTTCGGGGCGTGTCCGCGATCGATCCCCTACGGCCAGCGCCTGGCGGCATGCCGCCGGCCGACCTCCATCCGCCGGTCGTCGCGGAATCGGGCGACCCGTTCGCCGCGTTGCGCGTCGTCGACCTCGTGGCCCGGGTGCAGCGCGGTGCGCCGGTCCGGCTGGGTGCGATCGTCGATCGTCTGAACGCGACGCACCTCGACTGGCTGTTCTCCGAGCGCGTGGTTGCGGATGCGCTCCTGCAGCTCCAGGCGAACTGGATGGCCGACTATCGGAACGTGAGCGGGATCGTGCTCGATGACGGACCCGACGGCGCGACGCTCACGATCGAGGACTCCTCCCGGGTCGACCCGTGGATCGTGCGCCAGGCGCTCCGGCTCGCGGGCGAGTGCCGCGCCGCGCTCGACGAGTTCAGCCGCCGCGACCGCCTGACGGGCGCCGACTAGCGACAACAGCGGCGCCGGCCGCTTCGTCGGCGGCCGCGTCCGCGGCGGCACGGATGTCCGCCAGCCCCGCTCGCGCCCGAGCCTCGCCTGCCGGCAGCGCCGCGGTGAACGCGCGATGGGCGGCCTCGAACCCAGCATTGGCCGCGCGGTGGGCCGCTCGCCCGGACGCGGTGAGGACGACGCGATACGAGCGGCGGTCGCTCGGGTGGGGGAGCCGGGCGGCATGGCCGCGTCGCTCGATCGCGCGGAGGTGGTCGGCGAGGGTCGTCAGCGGCATGCCGAGGCGCGTTGCGAGCGCGGTCGGCGTCGCCGCCTCCAGCTCGAAGATGGCACTCGAGATGGCGTACTCCGAGGGCGTGAGGGGGCCGTCGCGCATCGCCCCGGCCAGCAGCCGACCGACGGCCTGGCTCGTGGCGAACACGTCGAACAGGAGCGACGTCGCGGGTGCCGTCTCGGCGTCCGGCTCGTGCGGAGTCTCGCCACTCGTGGTCACGGCCCGATCCCCGTGATCGATGCCACCACCGGGTCGTTGCCGGCCCGCCAGTCCGCGATCGTCAGCTCGGCGTCGTTGTCCGGGAGGATGCCGTGGCGGGTGTCGTTCGGGTCGACGCCGACCGCGACATCGTCGGCGACTCCGATCTCGATGCCCGACCACGGCAGGTCGAGCGTCGCTGGGTCGCTCCAGAAGGTCGGGCAGCCGCCCATCGGCTCGCCGACGATGTCGGCCGCCGTATCGCGCTGGAGCCGGGCGACCAGCAGGCTCCCCGCCGAGAACGTGTTGCGGCCGGTGGCCACGAACAGGCGCCCCGGCTCGTCGAAGGCGGGATCCTGGAAGAGCGCTTCGATCGGTTCGAGGGCATGAAGCTCGCCGCCGTAGTTGTGCCGCAGGTCCAGCACGACGCGCCGGACGGCGGGATCGCGCATGGCCGTCCCGACCTCCGCGACGAGCTTCGGGTCGAGCGGGTCCACGCGGTTGTCCTGCACGAACAGCGTCGCGCCGTCGTCGAGGAGCTGCCACCACAGCGCGTCGTCGATGCGCGAGAGGTACAGCACCGCCGGATCGGCCGGCAGGTGGAGACCATATGCCCCTGCCCAGGCGTTGTACTCGGCCATGGGGACCGGGTCGACGTCCATGGACGTCGAGGCCGTGCCATCCCGGTCGTCCAGGCCGAGCGTGACCGCGCCGCCATCTGCCAGCCCGAGCCCGCGCAGGACCTGCGGGATGAGCAGGAACCGCGGCGTGAGCAGCCGGACGGTCTGCTCGTTGTCGCGCGGGACCAGCGGATCGATGGCCTCGAGAACGTCGGCGATGGGATGGCCTTCGACCATGACGATCCGCTTGCCGACGAGGTCGGCATACGGCGCCAGCGCCGCAACGACGACGACGTCGTCCCCGAACAGCCACAGGCGGAGGGGCAGGCTGTCGAGCGCGACGTCGCCGGATCCCCAGATGTACGCGCCCGTGTGTGCGTCGCAGCCACCCGCGCTGACCATCGCGACGACCCGCAGCACGCCGTCGAGCAACTCGTCGTCGCTGGCGGCCACCACGGTCGCCGAGAGCTGGTGCACGGCAGCCGTGAGCGCTTCCTCGCTGACCCCGTGGTAGAGGTCCACGTGCAGGCGCTCCATGCCCGGGATCAGCATCGCCAGGTCCGCCTGCCAACCGGCGACGCGATCGGGCGTGCCGGGCGCCGCCGATGGCCGGGCGGTCACCGCACCGATCGGCGACGCGTCGGGCGGCGGCGGCGCGGTCGGTGCGACGGTGGGTGCGGTCGTCGTGCAGGCGGCCACGGCAAGGACCAGGGCAATCGCCACGGGCCGTTGTCGTCGCATCGTGGAGATACTACGGATCCGTAGCAGTTTGGCAAGCGGTGTCGGGCCCATCCGGCCCGATCGGTATGATCGGCGCGATGCACCAGCAGCGAGCGAAGGTCGTTCCGGCGCTCGCCCCCGGCGTCCGCCTCGAGGAGCGTCCGGAGCTCGCCGGCCTCGCGCCGATGGACGTGGCGGAGCGCTTCCGCGACCTCCCGGGCCTCGTCCTGCTCGAGAGTGCGCGACCCGGCAGGAACGCACGCTGGACGTACCTGACCGCCGATCCGGTGGCCGTCCTCGAAGCGCCATCCGAGGGCAGCGATGCGTTCGCCAACGCGCGGCGGCTGCTCGCCCGGCTCACGAGCCTGCCCGTCGACGCGGCCGGCGCGCCGGGCAAGGTTGGCGGGCCGCCGTTCCTCGGCGGTCTCGCGGGGTTCCTCGGCTACGACCTCGGCCGCCGGTTCGAGCGGCTGCCGTCGATCGCGCTCGCCGACCAGGAGCTGCCGGTCCTGCGGCTCGCGCTCCACGACTGGGTCATCGCCTGGGATCGGCGTGAGGGCCGCGCATGGCTCGGTGGCCGCGCGGTCGACGAGCGGATCGGAGCGCTCGACCAACGGCTCGACGCCGTTCGCCAACGGCTGGGCGGACCCCCGCCCGCACGCCCCACCACCGGGCCTGGCGGACGCGACGCCGCTGGAATCGAGCTCGAGCTGCGCTCCGGCCTGGACCGCGCCGCGTACGAGGCGGGCGTCGAATCCGTCCGGCGGTCCATCGCCGACGGGGACATCTACCAGGCGAACCTGACGCGCCGACTCGAGACGCCCTTCCGGGGCGATCCCTGGCCGCTGTACCGGCGCCTTCGGACGGGCGACCCCAGCCTGTTCTCCGCCTTTCTCGATCTCGGTCCGAGCCCGCTCACCGGTGCACCACGGGCGATCGCCTCGGCGTCGCCGGAACCGTTCCTGTCCGTCACGCAGGACGGCGTGGTCGCCACGAACCCGATCAAGGGCACCCGCCCGCGAGGCCGCGATCGCGAGGACGACCGCCGCCTCGCCCGTGAGCTCCTCGCCTCGGGCAAGGACCGTGCCGAGAACGTGATGATCGTCGACGTGCTCCGCAACGACCTCGGTCGCGTGTGCCGGCCGGGCAGCGTTCGCGTCCCGCGCCTGTGCCGGCTCGAGCGGACCGCCGCCGTGCAGCACCTCGTGAGCACCGTGACCGGCCAGCTCGCACCGGGCCGCGACGTCTTCGATCTCCTGGCTGCCTCGTTCCCCGGGGGGTCCATCACCGGAGCGCCGAAGCTTCGAGCCATGGAGCTGCTGGAGGGCCTCGAACCGGTGCGACGCGGCCCGTACACGGGGATCGCCGGCTGGATCGGGCCGGATGGTGCGATGGGCTCGTCGATCCTCATCCGCACGTTCGTGGCCGATGGCGAGCGCCTGAGCCTCCACGTCGGCGGCGGGATCACCTGGCGCAGCGACCCCTCGGCCGAGTGGGACGAGACGGTCGCCAAGGCGCGCGGACCGCTGCGGGCCGTCGGCGCTCGAGAGGTCGGGTGAGCGGCACGGAGGCTGGCGCGGGCGAGCTCGCCGGACGGCACGTCTGGATCGACGGGCGCCTTGAACCGGCGGACGCGCTGCATCTCTCCGCCTTCGACCGGGGCTTCCAGCTCGGCGACGGCATCTTCGAGACGCTGCGCGCCACCGCGGGTCATCCGACGGAGCTCGATGCGCACCTCGCCCGGCTGCGCAGTTCCGCGGCCGGCCTCGAGATCGACCTGCCGGCCTCGGTCGAAACGGACATCGCGCTCGGGATCAACCAGCTCCTCGACGCGGAGCAGCTCGCCGGTCCGGACGGCGATGCGTCCGTGCGGATCACGGTCAGTCGTGGCACGGTCGCCGCGCGCGGGCTGCTGCCGGCAGCCGACGGCCGCGCCACCATCGTGATCCAGGTCTGGCCGGTGACGCCGCCGCTCGCTCGGCACCTCGAGACGGGCCTGCAGCTCGTGGCGAGCACGGTCCGGCGCGATCCCGCGAGCCCGCTCGCCGCGCTCAAGACCACGAGCCGTGCGGACTTCGTCTATGCGCGCCTCGAGGCGCGCCGCGCTGGGGCTGACGACGCGCTGTTCCTCACGATCGACGGCCATCTCTCGGAGGCGACGAGCGCGAACGTGTTCCTCGTCCGTGGCGCCGAGCTCGCGACGCCCTCCCTCGACTGCGCGATCCTGCCGGGCACGACGCGCACCTGGATCCTCCGGTGGGCCGTCGCCGCGGGCCTCGCCGTCATCGAGGCGCGGCTCACCCCAGCGGACCTCGCGAACGCCGACGAGGCGTTTCTGTGCTCCAGCGTCGCCGGAATCCTGCCCGTGACCACGTTCGGCGGCGCGCCGATCGGCAGCGGCCGGCCCGGACCGTGGACGGGTCGCGCTCGGGCGGCGCGCGAGGCGTTCATCCGCGGCGGCAACGCGTGACCGGCGACGCCGGATGACGCGCGACGAGCTCGTCCGCGACACCCGCCAGCTGATCGCCGAGGGCGAGCGCCTGGCCGCGAATCCGAGCCAGGCGGGCCTCCGCGTCTGGCTCCAGCTGAGCGACGACCTGCTCGCGCGCGCGTGGGGCTCGATGGACCGCTACCACCTCGCGTGGCTGCAGGTCGGGCGTCCGCCTGCGGCCGTGCGGGGCCGTGCGATGACGGCCGAGGAAGAGTCGGCCTACGTCCGCGACGTTGCGTCGGCCAAGACCGCTGTGCTCCGGATGAGCGTCGAGGCGCTCACCCGGCACGGCATGCCCTTCGTGGGCGAGACCCCGGCTACGCCTTCTTGAGCGGTGCCGTGATGGGCGTGCCGTCGACGTGCACGGCGTAGCAGATCACCGTTCGATCACCGGTTCCCCAGCCGTCCGTGGTCGGCGTCAGGACCGACATGTCGTACGTGGTGTCCGTCTCGAAGTCGATGCCCGAGTAGGACGTGAAGGCGGGCGGGCACTGTGCCTGCACGAACGCACGGAAGTCCGCGTCGGCGGGGTAGGTGTCCGTCGCGGGCGCGAAGTCCCCGACGTAGACCACCTCGCCGCCATGTGGATCCGTGCATGGCCGGTGCTGGACGTCCTCGACGGTGGCCGATGCGCCGGCCGGCTCGTCGAAGCAGTCACCGACCTTGAGGTCGCCGGCGTTGCCGCTCAGGAACGGGCGCGCCACGAACGCGCCGATGGCGATCGCCCCGATGATGCCGAGGCGAATGGCAATGGACCGCATGATTTCCCTCCGTCAGAGCGAGCGAACGAGCGTCGCTCGGTCCTCCCGCCCGAAATCGTACCCGGCCTCGGAGGGCGTTCCATAGAGATTTTGGCTGCCCCGGCCGGTGACGATCTCGAAGCCCAAAGCGCGATGGAACGCCAGCGAGGTGCGGTTCGCGGGCCACGTGACGGCATGCACCCTCGATCGCCCGCCGGCGCGGGCGTCATCGAAGAAGCGCTCGTACAGCGCTCGACCCACGCCCTGTCCGCGGAGGCCCGGATGGATCGCCAGCATGTGGCAGTACGCGACCTCGGCATGATCCGGCGACAGGAAGCCGACGAGGAAGCCGGCGAGCTCGGCGTTCGGCGTCTCCGCCAGCCACGACGTGCCGGTGAAGTGCTGGAGCCACAGGCGCGGCAGCAGCACGTCCATCTTCCGGCCGCCCCACCAGTCGTCGACGATCCCCACGATGCGCGGGTAGTCGGCCTCGGTCGGCCGGCGGTAGGCGAGCGTGGCGGCGTCCATCGTCGACCGGGCGACGTTGGCCATCAGCGCTGGATCGGGCCGGCGCCCGCGCCCCACGCCGCTCCACCGAGCGCGGCGAGCGCGACCCCGGGGACGAACGGCCCGAACGCGGTCCACAGGTAGTCGAACAGCCCGAGGGTGCCGCCCTCGGCCCGGCCGTACAGCCAGATCGCGACGTCCGCGACCGCGACGGCTCCCAGGGCGAGGCCCATCGCCAGCCGGCTCACCCTGCCGCGCGCGACCGCCAGGCCGGTGCCGGCATCCGGCACACACGCGCGTGCCAGCACCAGCCCGATCGCGGCACCCATCGCACCGCCCACGAAGAGGAGCCCGAACGTGGACGCGAACACGGCGCCGACGAGCACCAGCGCCGCGCCACCGAGGATCGCCGCGGCGATGGCGCGGATCAGTGGTCCGCGGAGCGCTGAGCCGGTCGGGGCCCCGCTGTCGGTCCCGCCCTCGCTCGTCGCGTAGCGCGCGGACGGCGGCTGGGCCAGCCGGGGTCGATCGCCCGGATCCTTGCCTGTCATCCGGGCCATCGTACCGGCCCTCGATCGGGCGCACGCTCGGGGCGCACGGTAGACTCCGGCGCGTGAGCCACCCAAGTCTCGGCATGCCGCCGCGCAATCTCCACGCCGGTGATCGCGCCGCCGCCGAGGCAATTCGGACCGCCGGTTCGCGACTCAGCGCCCGCGCCCTCGCGGCCGCGCTCGACATCGATCCCACGATGCGGGAGCGCCACGACGACTACGTCCGGCAGTCGCTGCAGTCCGATCTCCAGGCGTTCGTCGACCGGTTGATCGCGGCCGTCTCGAGCGGCGATCCGCGACACATGGCGAGCTTCGCCGACCTCGTCGCGGTGCGCTACCGCAAGCGCAAGATCGCCATGGACGACGTCATCACGCTGTGCGAGGGCCTCCACCGCGCCGCCGGGTCCGTCGTCGAGCCCACCGCGCAGCCGACGATCGACGAGGCCATCGACGAGGCGATCGCCGTGTTCAAGTGGCATCGCCGCCTCGCGGGCGACGCCCGGAAGCGCAACCCGCTGCTCGCGTTCCTCTACCGGGGCGCGTGACGTGACCATCAAGTGGGTCCAGACCGACCCGCTCGTCATGAACGGCGAGCCGTTCTGCTACGGCACGCGGCTCACGGTGCGCAACATCCTCGAGTTACGCAGTGCCGGCTACTCGCTCACGCGGATGCTCAAGGAGCACCCGGAGCTGCGGCGCATGGGCGTCGCCGCTGCATACGTCTTCGCCGCGGCCAACAAGCCGCGCTACGCGGACTTCTTCGATGCCGACGGGTCGCTGCGCGGCCCGGGCTACTCCGATGCGGAGGCTGACGGCCTGCCGAGCCAGTACCGCGTCCCAGGCGTGGTCATCAAGCCCGCCTGACGCTCGCGCAGGCCGCGCGCGCCAGCCGCCCGCGCGCCCGCCGCCCGCGCGCCAGCGGCCCGCGCTCGAACCTGCGGGATGACACCGGCGGTAGCACAGCGGAGCCTCGTCGGGGCCCAGCGACTGCGGAATGCATGCTTGGCGCGTCATCCCGCAGTGATTCAGGTGTTTCCGGCGT
>DASSHR010000120.1:0-9548 GCA_035692745.1 Candidatus Limnocylindrales bacterium
GCCGTCGCCGCTCCGCCGCCGCCCGAGCCGCACGATGAGCCGCCGAAGTCGACCAGGCCCCCTGCCGCATACACGGTGCCCGAGAGGATCACGCACGCACCGCCGGCCATGCTGATCGAGGGCTGGGCGTTCGTGGCGTCCGGCGCGGGGGTGCGCGCCTGCCAGAACACCAGGTTCCGGTAGGACTTGAACGTCTCGCGGTTGCCGACGATCGCGTCGCTGTCGGGGTTGTACGCGCGCAGCAGCAGGATGCCCTGCGAGCCGTTGCTGATCTGGTCGGCATTGCCGCCCGAGGTGGTCCAGCTCGAGGCCGACGATGGCGCGTTGTACACCATCACGCCGCACGTGGAGCCGGACAGCGGGCAGTTCGACTGCCACGCGGTCACGATGTCCGCGTCGGCGACGGTGGTCGCAAAGGTCACCTTGGCCTGTGCGTCCGTCATCACGCTCGCGCTCGGGATGGCGAGGATCCGGGCGGATCCGCTCTTCAGCTTCAGGCCGCCGCCGCCGAGGTAGTAGACACCGGGTCGCAGCAGGAGGGTCGAGGGACCGCTGCCACTGCCAGCCGCGATGCCGCCCGGGTAGGTGCCCGGCGTGAGGATGCATGGATTCTGGCCACGACAGATGCCCGAGCCGGAGGTGCCCATGTCGACGGTGGGGAGCGAGGCGTCACCGGCCGCCGTGTACACCTTCGGCTCGACGATCGCGGCCAGCGGATCGGACAACAGTGGTCGGAAGTTCTCGATCGGCACGGGCGTGATCTTGCCGGACGTGTTCGCGGAGTACTCGCCCGCGATGCGCATGAGCGCGCCGTTGATCAGGCTCATCCGGAACGACGCGTTGATCGCCTTCATCGCACCGTTGTTGCTGTCCTTGCGCGTGCACTTCGAGTTGACGATGACCGACTTCTCGAAGGTGAGCGTGATGCCGCCGTTGACCAGGAACGATGGGCAGCCATTACGGGCGTTCGGCCACGTGGCGTTGAACGGATCGAGGAGCACCACGGCGTAATCCTGGTCGACGGTCTGGCCGTTGAGCGCGGTGCTGGTGGTCGCGGCGGTGACGCCGGCCGCGGAGAAGTACGACGCGCCGGTTGCGTGGAGGTCGACCTTCACCGCCGCGTTGTTCCATCCGGCGGGGCAGGTCACGTCCACATCGCTCGCGGGAACGCTGGGCAGGTTGATGGCGACCGACGCGAGCGCCGCCGCCACGATCTCGGCGCGCGGCGCGCCGCCGTTGCCGGCCTCGCTGCAGCCTTCCTCCACGAGCAGGAGGTTCGCCGCGGCGAGCGCGGCGGCGTCACCCGCGTTCTGGAGCTGCCGGCGCAGGACGAGCCCCTGCGCGCCGGTGTAGACGAGCGCGCCCAGGGCGAGCAGCACGACGAGCGACAGGGCGAACATCACCACGATGACGCCCTCCTCGCCCTCGGGCTGCTGTCGTCGCCGGCGCGGAAGGATGCTCATCAGTTGTTGATCAGCACGGTCGACTCGCCGCTCACGACGAAGTCGCCATGGCCCACGAGCGCACCCGCCAGGACGGGCACCCGCGACTCGACGCGGACCGTGACGAGATTGCCCCGCGAGAACGACGCGCCGTCCTCGGAGACGTCACCGGTGCACCCGACGGTCTGCGTCGAGACGTGGACCTTCGAGAAGCACACCGTGACGGTCGTTCCGGCGCCGCCCGCAACCACGTATTGCAACGCCTGCGCGCGGATCTGGTCGGCGCTGACCTGCGTCGTCTGGTTCGGGATCGAGCCGGCGTTGACCGATGCGTAGCGCGCGCCCTCGCGCGCAGCGTTGGCGACCACGTCGTTGGCCCAGATCACCCGCGAGAGGTCGACGATCCCGAAGAACATCAGGAAGAACAGCGGCGCGACGAGGGCGACCTCGACGAGGGCCTGGCCCCGATCGCGGCGGCGACGCTGCGGCTTCGTCATGTCAGCGGCCCGCGAGCACGGACATCGTCCGCTCCGTTCGGATCAGGAACGCGCCGTCCGAGGTGAGGAACGGGTACTGGAAGACGGTGTGGAACGGGATGCACACGCGCACGGTCGCCGTGTTCAGGGGGTTGGCGGTGCTCCCGCCGCTCGCCGCGGTGGTGTCCTGCGTGAACGTCGTGGTGACCTGCGGAACCGCGCAGCTGGTCATCGATGCGCTGTCCGCGGAGCGCGTCACCGTGTACGACGTCGCGGCGGAGACGATGTAGGCCGCCTTGTTGTCCGCGTCGGTGCCGGCCCACGTGTAATCCGGCGAGTAGGGGTCGTCGGAGCTCGTGGCCAGGTACTGCGCCGCGTCGCGGGTCGCCGCTTCGAGCGTCGTCCACACCTGGTAGAGCCGGGCCGCATCGATCAGGACGCCCCCGATCGCAAGCATGACCGGCAGCACGACGGCGAACTCGACGAGGCTCTGGCCTCGATGCCGAGCGCGGCGGCCGGCAACGCGGCCGGTCACCGGGATGTCCTGCGCAGGTCGGGCGAGCAAGGCCTTGATCCCCATGCCGGCATTCAGCCACCCGCGAGTGCGGTTGGGAATAGGGAGATGGTCAACCGGCGGAGTACCCGCGCTCCTGGCGGACTCCTACCCACGGCGCCGACAGTACCGGGCGACCGAAAGGTGGTTTGAGAGGTTGCCGTGCGCCCGCGCCTGCCGCCGATGCGGACTCGGCCGCGGCGCGGGCCGTCGGAATCCTCGCGGCGGTCGCGGCAGCACCACCGGGACCCGGACCATGACCCTCCCCCGACGATCGTACGCAGGGCGGCCACCACGAGCTCAGCGGATGAGCTGGACCCCGATCGCCTTGCTCCCGGTGCCCGAGCCGTTGCCCGGCCCGACCGTGCCGGAGCCCATCACGTCCGTGAACTTGCCGACGAGGCACGACGTCGCGCCATTGCCGGTGTCGCAGACGGAGCTGTCGTTGCCCTGAATGTACGCGCCGTCGCGGCCGCTGCACTCGGCCAGGCCTGGATCGCACAGCTGGAAGAAGGCGAAGCTCGGCATTCGATACCAGAGCGTCTGCCCCGTGCCGCCGCCGGGCGCGTTGGGGCAGCCGAAGTTCGGCCCGGTTTCGATGGTCGGCTTGGTGCTGACCGGATCCGGGTCGCCGTTCTTCACGCGGCAGGTCAGGTCGAACTGCGGGATGAGCACGATCTGGCCGTTGTACTTGCGGATGGCGTCCTCGACGCCCGTGTAGCTGGCGGCCGTGTCGTCGTCCACGCACTTGCCGCCGCCGTTCGTGTTCCCGGTCTCCGGCACCCACTGCCACGACGGGAGGGTGATGAGCGGGTTGTCGGGGTTGATGATCGAGCAGACGAGCTCCTGTGCGCCGCCGCCCGGGGGCGTCCAGTCGAGCCAGCCGACGTTGCCCGCGTTGCCCTTGCACAGCGGCACCGTGAGCACCGTGTTCCAGGGCCAGGGTTTGGTGCCCGGGACGACCTCGTTGCTGCCGTCGCACGTCACCTGGTTCACCGGGATGGTCACCGGCAGGACCGCGCACCACTCGCCCTGGTCCGCGGCGCAGTAGCCCTGCAGGTAGCCCGCAACTGCGGTCGCCCGCGTGGTCACGTCGAACGACGGCATGCCGATCGCGCGGGCCACGTAGGCACCAACGACCTTCTCGCCGACCACCATGACGCCGGCCACCGGCCCGACCGTCCGACTCGGGCAATCCGGGGTCGTCGCGGTGCCGCCCGGCAGGCTGTTCGAGACGTTGCCAACGGTCAGCGCCGACGCGAGGTCTTCGCTGCCGTCGACGTTGAGCGCCGCCGTCCCGTCGGCCTTGAGCGGGATGCCGCAGATGTCCGTGTAGTAGGCGATCTTGACGGTCATGTTGTTGACGGCCGCCGACGCCGCCAGCTTCGCCTGGATCGTGGCATCCCACCCGGCAAGTGGCTCCGCGGCGCCCGCGAGCCGCGAGGCCAGCACGACCGCGCCGGCCTCCGCGGTGCTGTCCGAGCCCGTCTGCGTGACGCGCTGCTGGGTCATGACGTTGCCGCCGTCAATGATCACGGCGAGCATGGCGATGGAGACGAGGATCACCCCGACCATGACGACGATGGCCTGCCCGCGCGCGGACGCACGTCCGACGGGGCTGGTGGCTGGGACGGGACGCGCGGGCATCTGTGGCTCCTTCGGGCTGGCGCTGGCCGGTTCGATCACGGGAAGAGCCGCTCGACCGGCATCGAGGACGAGGCTGACATGGCGATGGTCCCGATCACCTGGCCGGCGACCGGGGTGACCGGCACGAAATCGGCGGTCACGGTGACCGTGGCGATGCAGCCGACGTTGATCTCGCTGGTGCATTCGATGCTCGAGCCAGGGGGCGCTTCGTAGACGATCGCGACGTTGGCCGGGTCGAGCCCAGCCACGGCGCCGGCTGCGGTGGCGCACCCGCGGAACGTCCACTGCGGATCGCTTGGGTCCTCGACCGGGTGGTCCTCGCGGCAGGCCCACGGACCGGAGCCCGGATCGATCTGGTTGACCGCCGCCACGCGTGCTCCCTGGCGAGCCGCGTTCGTCAGCGTGTTCGCCGTCAGCACGGCCCGACCGACGTCGATGAACCCGAACGCGAGCAGCGCGATGATCGGGAAGACGAACGCGAACTCGGCCAGTGCCTGGCCCCGGGCGCGTCGCCCAGGCCGGACTCGGGCGGTCACGGGGTCACCTTCATGGTCGAGCTGCAGGGCACGGACGAGTTGAACGAGATCGTCTGGGTCCTGATCTTGTAGTGCGGCGGCACGAGCGGGCTGAAGATCAGGTTGCCGGCCGAGAAGCCGGCCGGGACCCAGTACGTGCCCACGGCGACCGAGCTGTCCTTGTTCTTGAGATTGGGCACCGTGCACATCGGCTCGGGTGTCGGTGTGGGCGCGATCGCTGACGGTGTGGCCGCGATGGTGGCCGTCGGCAGCACGGTCGGGCCGGCTGTGGGCAGCACGCCGCCGGCGGAGACGCCGGCGATCGCGCCGCTGCGCACCGGGAATGACGCGGAGGCGCTCACGTCGATCGGGCTGCCGATGATGTTGCCGATCAGCGGCGTGATCAGCGTGAACTGGCACGTGATCGCGGACACGGCGGGCGAGCCGATGTCGATCCCGGTGGGGAACGTTGGATCGGGTGGCGTCGCGGGCATCGTGCAATTGATGCCCGTGGTCTCTGCGGTGATGAGGCGGATGTACTCGGCCTCTGCGGCGGGATTGCCGGGCGCACTCCAGGCCGTGGGGTTGAGCGCCGCGAAGTTGGCCGCCTCGCGAACCGCGTTGGTCAGCGTCACCCAGCCGAGGAAGACCCGCCCGAAGTCGATCCCGAACAGGACCATGAGCAGGATGACCGGCGCCGTGACCGCAAACTCGACGAGGCTCTGGCCGCGCGGATCGAGTCGCAGCATCCGCAGCCGGCGACCGGGGAGGTGTGGCGCGCCAGGGCGCAGGGCACCAGCGCGCGCACCATCGACTGGGCGCGACGAACCCGCCGCGAAACGTCGTTCCCCCCGGAACGCCATCAACGAGACCCCCCGGCCTCTCGTGACCGACATCTCCACGGGTCGGTCGGCGGCTCCTTGCGAAGCCCCGGGATTATCGCAGAAGCAACCTTGCACGCAACCTTGCAGACCGCACCGCACTGCCCTGCGTGGTTCCCCGGCGCACCACCCGAGGGTCCTGCCCCGCTCCCAGCCGGGTCAGGCTCAGGCGTCCGCGGACGCGACCACCGGCGAAGCTCGACGGACGTAGCGCACGGAAATCGAGGAGACCGCGATCGAGATGGCCACGGCGGCGAGGAGCGCTGCGTACACCGCGGGCGGCAGCACGCCGCGCGTGACGGCGACGGTCGCGAGCACGAAGCCGAACTCGCCGACCTGGCCCAGGCCCACGGCCAGCTGGCCCGGGTTGGCCGGCAGCTTCGAGACCCGGGCAAGGGTGAAGATCACCCCCGACTTCGCAACGGCCACGAGCCCCAGGCACAGCGCCAGCCAGCCAAGGCCCTGGCCGAGGGCCGTCGGGTCGATGAGCGAGCCGATGGCGACGAAGAAGAAGATCGCGAACAGGTCGCGGAAGGGCCGCAGGCGGCGACGCGCCTCGGCCGACACGGGCCCTTCGGTGATCGACAGGCCGGCGATGAACGCGGCGAGCGCCAGCGGGATGCCCGTCAGCAGGGCGCCGGCGCCGGCGACGGCGAGGCCCGTTGCCACCGACACGGTCAGGAACAGGTCCGGCTGCGTGCGCAGCCCCGCGAGCGCGTACGGCAGCAACCGCGCGCTCGCGACGGCGAGGGCGACGAAGCCGATGATGCCGAGGGCGGTGAGGTGGAGCGGCTGCCCGGCGCCGAGCACCGTGAGCAGCACGATCGCCAACCCGACCCCGACGACGTCCTGGAGGACCGACCAGCCGATCAGGAGGTGCTCCGTCTCGCGGTCCGTCGTGCGCCGCCGGCTGCGCGTGATGTTGACCACGACGACGCTGGACGACATCGCGATCGCGAGGCCCAGGAGCGCTGCTGCGGACAGCTCCAGACCGAGCCACAGGAACGCGCCCGTCGCGACCGCAAGGGTCACGAGCATCTGGAGCGGCGCCGCCCACAGGACCGCGGGATGCTCGCGACGGAGCTCACGCAGGTCGACCTCGATGCCGACCTCGAACAGGAGCAGGATCGCGCCGACCTCCGCGAACAGGTTGACCTGCTCGCCGTTGGCGACGTAGCCCGGCGTGAACGGCGAGACGAAGATCCCGACGACGAGGTAGCCGACGATCGCGGGCAGGGTCAGGCGGCGGGCGACCCAGCCTGCGAATGCCGCGGCGAGCAGGATCGCGCCGACCTCGAGCACGGTGACGGCGGTGTGCTCCATCGGCGCATGGTAGGCGAGGGTGGGCGCCGTCCCGGAACGCGGGGCGAGCCGAGGATGTCCGCGGCGCCGCTCACCGAGCGGGGATGGCTCCTACCAGCCCTCCCAGGGCGAATCGCAGATCGCGCAGCGCGAGCCGCGGTACTGGCGCATGCCACGGTCGGCGTCCACCTCGTAGCCATCGCGCCACCGATGGGCGCCGACGGCGTGGAAGGCGAGCCAGATGGCGTCGACGAGGCGCGTGAACGGGCTGGCGGGCGGGGTGGCCGCAATGGCCACGGCGCGACGGTGCTCTTGCATGTGCAACTGGGTCCCCGACATTGCAGATTCCTGTCAGTTGTAGACAGTACCCGATCAACGCGCCCGGCGGCCATTGCAGGAACCGGTGAAGCCTTGCAAAACGCGCCGGCGCCGCCGAATTAGGTACTGGGTCGGGTCGCCAGAACGTCCTGATCAGCCGGATTCCGTTCGAAATGCGCCGCGAACAACGGGCAGCGCGGCGTGATCCTGTAGCCGCCGGCGCGCGCATCGGCGATCACCCGGCGGACGAGCGCCTTGCCGATCCCCCGCCCCCCGAACTCCGGCTTGACCTCCGTGTGGACGGCCACGAATCGGTCGCGGACGCGGCCGTAATCGACCCAGCCGACGAGCTTGCCCTCGAGGCGGGCCTCGTAGCGCCGCTCGTCGGGCACGTCCACGATCTCGAGGACGGGCTGGTCGGCGGTTCGATCGGACGTGGTCATGCGGGCGGCTCCGGCTCCTCGATGTCCGGCAGCAGCGGCTGGCCGGTGATCAGCCGCGACCCGCGGCCGTGGGTGATGAACGTCCATGCCCAGCGCGTCAGGACGACGAGCCGGTTCGCAAATCCGATGAGGTACGTGATGTGGATGCCGAGCCACAGCAGCCAGGCGATGAAGCCGCCGGTCTTCCCGAACGGCCCGAGCCAGCCCACGTTGCTGACGCCGGACAGGCGGCCGATCACCGCGACGTCGCCGAGGTCGCGGAACCGGAATGGCGGGAACGTCCGGCCGTCGAGGCGAGCGAGGATCGCGTTGGCGACGTACTTGCCGGGCTGGATGGCGCCCTGGGCCACGCCCGGGACCGGCCGGTCCGGCTTCCACGGCTGCACCGCGGCGTCGCCGATCACGAAGATGTCGGCGTGGCCCGGGATCGCGAGGTCCGCGCCGACCTTGATGCGGCCCGCCTTGTCGGTCTCGGCGCCCGCCGCGGCAGCAACCGCTTTCACGAACGATGACGCCTGGACCCCGGCGCCCCACAGGACCGTGCGCGCCGGGATCACCTGGGCGCCCGTTGCGGTGTCCACGCTCACGCCGTGCTCGGAAAGGTCGGTCACGCGCGTGCCGGTCCGGACATCGACGCCGAGGTGTCGCAGCTGGCGGGCCGCCGACGCCGATCGACCCTGCGGGTAGGTCGGCAGCACGCGGTCCAGCGCCTCGACGAGGATGATCTCGGCGTCGCGGGTGCTGATCGACCGGAAGTCGCGCCGCAGCGTGTCCCGCGCGATCTCGCCGAGCGCGCCGGCCAGCTCCACCCCGGTCGGGCCGCCGCCGACGACGACGAACGTCATCCATTCCTTGCGCAGCTCCGGCGTGTGCTCGCGCTCCGCGGCCTCGAACGCGATGAGGATCCGCCGCCGGATCTCCGTCGCGTCGTCGATCGACTTGAGGCCGGGCGCCAGCTTCGCCCAGTCGTCATGGCCGAAGTACGAGTGGCGTGCGCCGGTCGCGACCACCAGGGTGTCGTACGGGATCGGGCCGCCGTCCGACATCTGGACCTCGCGGCGCACGGGGTCGAGGCCGATCGCTTCGCCGAGCAGCACCGACGTATTCCGGTGGCGCCTGACGATGCTCCGCAGCGGCTGGGCGATCTCGCCCGGCGAGAGCGCTCCGGTCGCGACCTGGTAGAGCAGGGGCTGGAAGAGGTGGTGGTTGCGGCGGTCGACGACGGTCAGGTCGACGCGGTCGTCCTTGCCGAGCCTGCGGGCCGCGTAGAGCCCGCCGAAGCCCCCACCGACGATCGTGACGCGATGCCGCGTCGTCGGGACCGTGTCGGGCTGGGACATGCGCCTATGGTCGCCGAGGTTGCGACCTCGTGCTCAGCGGACGCGCGTCGGCGCTCCGGGTGCCCACGTGTGGACTGGCCGGTCGTTCGTCGCATCCGAGTCCGCCGGGGCGCGACCGATGCCGAAGCGCCGCGCGCCCTCGGCGCGCTGGAGCGCCAGATCGATCTCCGGCTTGAGGGCGCGCCCGAGCGGCACGCGGCGGAGCCACTCCAGGAATGGCGGGTCGACGCGAGCAACCTGGCCGACCGTCCAACCCTCGTAGCGGCCGAAGCTGAGCACCGACCCGGAAGGCTCTCCCTGCGGCCTGCCCGCATGATCGTCCTTGGTGGTGCTGTGTGGCCGTGGCCGCTGGACGGCGCTCGACGCGGTCGTCGTCGCGGCGCTCGGCGCAGGTCGCGGGGTGGCGGGGACTGACGAGGTGACCGGCCCGATGTGCCGGCCCGCGGATTGGCGGTCGTATTCCGCGCGCCGCAGCGGGTCGCCCAGGACCGACCACGCGTGGTTGAGGCGCTTCATGGCGGCGTCGTCGCCTTCCACGTCCGGGTGGAAGATCCGGGCCAGCACGCGATAGGCCGCCTGGATCACGAGCTGATTGGCTCCAGGATCGACCTGCAGGATGCGATAGAGGCTT
>DASSHR010000121.1:0-1056 GCA_035692745.1 Candidatus Limnocylindrales bacterium
GGCTTCGGGGAGTCGAGCACGAGATCCCACAGGAACGCGGTCTCCTCAATGACGTCCGTGCCCTGCACGACGACCACGCCGTCGATCGCCGGGTCGTCCAGCCGGCCGCGCACGGCGGCGGCGATCTCGAACAGCTTCGGGAAGGTGAAGTGGCTCGCCGGCGTGCGGCCGAGGTCGGTGATCTCGAGCTCCGCCAGGGCGTCGATGCCCGGTGCCCGCGCCAGGATCGCCGCGCCGTCGAGCGTCGGGACCTTTCCGCCGGCTTCGGCGTTCGCCACCATCGAGATGGTCCCGCCCGTGAACACCATCGCGACCCGGCTCACGGCGCGTCCCTCACGGCACGTCCCTCACGGCACGTCCCTCACGGCGCGTCCCTCACAGGTCGCCGCCATCTGGCCCGTGCTCGTGCGGCTCCTGCCGCTGGTGCACCTCGCGGTGCGAGTGGCCGTGCGGGTCGCGCCAGCCGGGCGGGAGGTTCGCGCGCGTCGGGTCGAACTGCGACCCCGGCGCGATCTCGGGGATCAGGTCGGGGCCCTCGTCGTCGCGGATCGGGCCGCGCACCAGGATCGAGAACAGGCCCGCCACGAGCACCACGCCGGCGATGGTGAGGATCACGGCCGTCGTGCCGACGAGGTCCGCGATCGGCCCGACGACGATGATCGGCAGGATGCTCGCCACCGAGATGAGCATGTTGAGGACGCCAAAGACGCGGCCACGGCCCTCTGCCGGGATGTCCTCCTGCAGCTGCACCTGCGCAGAGATCGCCACGATCCCGTAGCACACGCCCGCCAGGAAGGCGATCGCGATCACGACCGACACGAGCGACGTCAGGGAGGTCACGTCCACGAGCGGCAGGTTCTCCCCCACCCCGGTCAGCAGCCGCGACAGCGGGCCCGCCACGGTGAGGATCAGCAGCAGGATGCCGAGCAGCACGAGCCCGAGCTCGATCGCCCGGCGGCGCGCGACGTACTTGCCGTAGTTGTTCAGCAGCAGGACGCCCATCACGATCCCGATCCCGAGCGGCAGCACGACGACGATCAGGTCCTTCGGGCTGAG
>DASSHR010000122.1:0-8922 GCA_035692745.1 Candidatus Limnocylindrales bacterium
CACCCTGGCGGCGGCGTCGGGCACAGCGCTCGAGATCTGCATTTCCACGAAGTTGTCCGAGCTGCCGCAGCCCCAGCCGATCCACGTCGCCGGGATGTCGGCCATCCAGGTCTTGTCGTCCGCGTTCAACAGCTCGCAGACCCGGTCGAGCTCCTGCTCGCTGAACCGGCAGCTTCGGAAGGCGACGCGCGCGGTCGGGGCAACCTTCGAGCGGATTGCGGCCTCGTGGACGACGAGGTTTGCCTTCCACATCGAGGTGACCGCGCCGCGGTTCGCGTTGTCGATGAAGAAGCCGCAGAAGTCATCCGGTGCCTTGTTTGCCTCCGCCTGGATCACCGCGCGCACGGCATCGATGTTCGCCGCACGTGCCTGCATCTCGGCGACCTCGCTCGGCAGCATGAGGATCGAGAGGTACTCCAGCGCCGCCGGGTCTGCGGCGACCGCACGGACGTGGGCGAGATCGGCCGGAAGGCCGAAGTCCCGGCGAACGCGCATCTGTTGCTGCTCGGCATCGGTCGGGGGCGCTTCCGCAGCTGCTGCCGAAGGGCTCGGCGCCACCGCGGACGGGCTCGGCGTCGCGGGCTGGCAGGCGATCACAACGAGCACGGCGAGGAGCGCCGCGAGCAGCGTCGCGGCCAACGTCGCGACCGATGAGCCTCGTGCGGGAATGTCGAGCTTCACCACGCCAAGGAAGCATCGCATTCCGGTTCAACCGCAAACAATTCCGATAACGGTCATCCGGGGGCCGTTACCGAAGGAATCTCGCCCCGAGGGGCGCCGAGCGGCCCCGTTTCAACCCCCGGCGAGGCTTGCCGAACGTGGACGCGCGGCAACGGCGAGTCGGTGCGGCCGATTCCGACCCCAAAATCTCGTTAGCTGCCCCTCCATGCGAATTAGCGAAAAAGTCGGGTCGAAGCGCGGGGCAGGAGGCACGGTCGTCGCATCGCGGCACGTCGCACGTCGCACGTCGAAGCATGGGGCCGACGCCGGGGCGCGCGGAGGCGCGTCGGGGGCGGCCGGATCAGGTGGGCGCGGAGGTTTCCGTCGGCGGCGCGGGCGTCTCGGTCGGTGGCGGCGTGTCGGAGGGCGGCGGCACGGGCGTTTGCGTCGGCGCCGGCGTCGGGCCGGGGCTCGCTGGGCCCGGCGTCGCCCCGCCGGACGGCGATGGCGCGGTCGACGGCGAGGGCGATGGTGTCGGCGGCGCCGGCAGCCCCAGCAGCGCGGCCACGGCGGTGCGGATCTTCGTGAGCTCGGACGCGGTCAGGTACTCGGGATAGTTGGGCGGCACGATCCGCAGGTGCTTCACGGAGGCGTTCGCCGCCTTGCCGAAGAGGGTCACGAGGTTGGGCAGCGAATCACGCGGCAGGTCCGTCCACGTGAAGCCCTTGGCAGCGTTGAACAGGTCCGGCGCGTTGAGAATGGTCTTCGGCCCGATCTGGTCGCGGACCGCGAGGAGCAGGGTCTGCTGGCGGGCCATGCGGCCGTAGTCGGAATCCTGGTGGCGGCTGCGCGCGTAGGCGAGCGCCATCCGGCCGTCGAAGTGCTGCTTGCCGGCCTTGATGTACAGCTCGATCTTGCCGTAGACCGGATCCGGGTACTTCGCGTCGTAGACGGAGGACGGGACGTTGATGTCGATGCCGCCCATGGCGTCGACCACCTTGATCATGCCCCACAGGTCGGCGACGACGACCGCGTCGACCGGTCGGCCGGTGATCTCCGACACGACCGACCGAACGGCGCCGATGCCGGCGGTCGCGCCCGTGCCCGGCCAGCGGTCCGGATGCCGGATGGTCGCCTCGACATACAGGGCGTTGAGCAGGTCCTTGAAGCACCCGCAGGCAACCGCGTCGCGCGCGGGCCCAGCGGGAAACGGTGCATTCAGCAGGTTCCGTGGCAGCCCGATCATCGCGACCTTGCCAGTGGCGACGTCGATCTCGACCAGGAGCATGACGTCCATGCGGCGGCTCCAGCGATCGGGGCCGGCGTCGGAGCCGAGCAGGAGGAGATCGAACCGGCCGTCGTTGCCCCACGGCACGGCGCCGGGGCGCTGCCACGGGACCGACACGTTGAGCGCGGGCAGGTTGCCGGTGCCCGAGGTCATCGGGGGACGCGGCGTGCCGGTCGGGCCGGGCGTGAACGACGGGTCGAGCGAGAAGGACGGCGCATCCGATTCGACCGGGTCCGGGGCGTAGGTCCAGCCGGGCGGCGGGGTGTCGTCGGGCTCCTCGCTGACCTCGGGGCCGCTCGCGAAGGTGCTGTCGAGGTAGTCGCTCGTGGCCGCGATCGTCGAGCCCAGCCACAGGTGCGGGACGAGCACGAACAGGAACGCGACCGGGATGAGCACGGCGAAGGCGAGGCGCGGGCGGGTGGTGCCGCGCGCGGCGTCGAGGCCGGCGGCGATGCGCCAGACGCCGAACGCGATGTTCGCCGCCGCGAGGAGCGGCAGCACACCGGGTGTGACCACCCAGGCGAGGACGGCGGTGAAGCCGCCGCTCAGGTAGAGCACGAGCAGGCCCGCGATGGCGAGCGCAACGGGGACGAAGAAGAGAAGCGCTGCGCGGGGCCGGCCGACGAACGCGTGGCCGAGGCCGGGAATGACCAGGTCGGCGACACCTGCCGCCGTCAGGCGACGGGGCGATGGTGGCTTCGGGGGCTGTTGTTCGCGACCGCTCACTGCAAGGCACTATGCATGGATTTGCAAGGTCCGTTCACGGTACGTTCGTACCGGTCCGGTGCAGTCCGGTGGAGTCCCGCGGCGTCCATCACGGGATAGATGCCGCCGGACGCCCGCAGCGCAACCGGGCACACTGCGCGCATGACCAACCTTCGCGACATCGCCGAGTTCCCGCTCCTCGAGATCTGGGGCGGCGAGGCCGTCCGCGCCCGCCGCGTGCAGGGCGAGCGGATCACGCTCGCCGTGGTCGAGCTGGAGCCGAACGCCCAGGTCCCGGAGCATGTCCACCCCAACGAGCAGGTCGGCATCTGCCTGCGCGGCGGCGGCACGTTCACGATCGGCGGCGAGTCCCGCGAGATCAAGCCCGGCACCACCTGGCGCATCCTCGGCAACGTGCCCCACGACCTCGTGGTCGGGCCGGACGGCGCGGAGGTGATCGACGTCTTCACGCCCACCCGTGACGACTGGGACGAGAAGGTCGTCGTCGATCCGCCGACAGCCCCGCGCTGGCCGAAGGCCTGACGCCGGTCCCGAGCCCGCACGAGCGCACGCCCGATCCGCCGATGAGTCTGTACAAGCTCCGCCGAGGCCTGCCGGCGATGGAATCGCCGTCTGTCGTCGTGGCGCTCGACGGCTGGGTGGATGCCGGCAGCTCGGCAACGGCTGCAGCCGCCGCCCTCGCCCAGGGCGGCCGGATCGTCGCGACGTTCGATGCGGACGCGATCTTCGATTACCGCGCTCGCCGCCCGACGCTCCAGATCATCCACGGCAAGCCGCGGACGCTGGAGTGGCCGGAGCTGACGATGCGCGTGGTCAAGGCCGGCGGCAAGGATGTCCTCGTGCTCACCGGCGCGGAGCCGGACTACCGCTGGCACGAGCTGTCCGGCGACGTCGCCACCCTCGCGAACCACCTCGGCGTCGCCGAGTGGATCAGCCTCGGCGCGATTCCCGCTGCCGTGCCGCACACCCGCCCCGTGCCGATCCTGGGCACCGAATCGAAGTCCGGCCTCCTGCGGGGCGACGTCCTGCCCGGCCCGGAGGGCGTGCTGCGGGTTCCCGCCGCCGCCATCTCCGTATTCGACATCGCGGTCACGAAGTCCGGCATCCCGGCCGTTGGCTACTTCGCCCAGATCCCGCATTACGTCTCGGGCGCGTACCCGCAAGCGTCGATCGAGCTGCTGCGGGCCCTCGGCAACCACCTGGGCACGGTGCTCGACGAGGGCGAGCTCGCCGAGGAGGCGCGCGCCATGCGCATCCGGCTCGACGCGGCCGCTGCCCGCGAGGAGACCACGAAAACGTACGTGGAACAATTGGAGACCCTCGTCGACCAGGCCCGTCGGCCATCGGGCGACGACCTGATCAGCGAGATCGAGCGATTCCTCCGCGAGGGTGGGCAGCAGGGCGGCAGCGGGAGACCGAATTGAACGAGCACCCGGAGATCCTCATCCTCGGCCGTGACACGTGCGAGGACACGATCCGCTCGCGCGCCCACCTCGAGCTGCTCGGCATCCCGTACGTCTACCGGAACGTCGAGCTCGATTCCGATGCCGACGCCTGGAACCGCTCCTACAACGACGGCAACCGCGTGACGCCGGTCATCCTCGTCGGCGACCCGAAGCACCCGACTGCGGTGCTGATCGAACCGTCCGACGCGATCCTGGAGCAGGCCGTCACCGGCGCCTAGGTTCCGGGCCGGCGCGAGCTCGCCTGGACATCGAGGCGCGGGTCAGCCCGATGCACGCACCATGTTCACAAGCGGCCCAGGTCGCGCCGAAGACCGCGTTCGAGCCGCGCACGGGGCATGCATGGCGGTGCGAAGTGGGTCGGTCGCGGCGAGGTACCACAGCCGGCAGGATCAGCGGAGCGCGATTCCCCTGGACGCCTGAGCGCGTAGGGGCGCAGGCAACGCCGCTTCCGCCTCGCTTGAGGTCCTTGTGGGCATGATGCGTGAATCTGGCGCCATCTCAGCCGCTCGCGGCGATGCCGCACCCGGCCGCGAGCGCCGGGCGCTTCGCGCCCCTAGCTGCCACCTCCGCGCAGCCGGAGCATCGCCTGGATGGCCGCGAGCTTCGGGGCGAACTCGGAGCGGATGGCGTTGACCGCCTCACGATCGATGTCGAGCTCGCGTGCGATCTGCTGGAGCAGGTCGGACTCGGCCGCCGTGATCGTGTCGTCCGCAGCGCCGACGAGGTAGCAGCAGCGCAGGAGCGCGATTCGCTCGTCACCCGTCGAGAGCTCGCGGAACTGCCGGGTCACGAGGTAGTCCTCCGTGCCGCCGTACAGCAGCGACTGGTGGCGCGCGATCTCGGCGACCAGCACGGCCTGCGAATCGGGCAGCTGGCCGTGGTCGGCGACCAGCCGTTGGATCGCGGCGGACTCGATCTCGCTGATCTCCAGATCCGCGGCCGCAGCCCGGGTCAGGATGTACGCGAAGGCCGCGAGGTAGCGCGCCCGCTCCATCGGCATCGCCGCGAGCTGGCCGGCGATCCGTCGGACCGTCTCGGTGTCGTCCGGCTCGAGGCCGGGGCCCGGGCCGCCGCCGGGCAGGAAGCGCTGGAAGGTCATGCGCCGAGTATGCCGCTCAACCCTGCGGCATGAGGTCCCTGCGGACCAGCTGGTCGACCGTGACCGGGTTCGGGACGAGCCCGAGCGTCGTCATGTACGCGAGCGAGTCCTTCCAGCCCTGCTCGTCGATCGTGCCGAAAGCGCCGCCGCCGTCCACCGGCGACCACGTCGCGATCGTTGCGGCGAGGATCGCCTGCTGCGTGGCGCGCGTCGCGTCGTCCTTGCCGAGCTCGGGGACCGCCTTGATCGCGGCATTCAGCCCGAGCGAGGGATCCGCGGCGATCTCGGTCATCGCCCGGAGCGTCGCCTCGACGAAGGCCGCAACGGCGTCGTGCTTCGTGCCCAGCGCCGCGCCGGTTCCGGCGATGAGCCCGGGTCCGGGCAGCGCAACGACGTCATCGACGTGGAGGACCACGGCCTTCGAACCGGACAGCTCCAGCTGGACCGGCTCGTTGTTCGTAAACCCGGTCGCCGCATCGACCGCCCCCGCCTGCACGGCGACGCCCTGGCCGAAGTCGGGGTACTCGACGATCGTCGCGTCCGCCGGCTTCAACCCGGCCGAGTCCAGCAACGCCTGGAGCATGATCCAGGAGGAGCCGTACTTGCCCGGGATGCCGATCTTCCTGCCCTTCAGGTCGGCAGCGGTCTTGATGCCAGACGACGCCTTCGCGAACACGATCGACGGGAACGTGCCGTAGATCGTCGCGACGTACTGGATCGGGATGCCCTGGCTGACTGCCGGGATCACGCTCGTGCCGTCGGCGACGCCGATGTCGAGGGCGCCCTGTCCGACGAGTGTCACGAGGTCCGGATCGATCTTGTTCTCGAACGTCACGAGCAGCCCGGCCGCCGAGTAGTAGCCCTGCTGCTCCGCGTAGTAGAACGGTGCGAACTGGACGCTCGGGATGTACCCGAGGCCGACCTTCAGCTGCGTCCCCGGGGCCGGCGGCGTGGCTTCTCCGGTCGGTGATGGCCCGAACGAGTCGCGGGTGCCATCGCAACCCGCTGTGACGAGCGCGACGGCGAGGCCGGCGAATGCGACGATCGAGGCGCGGCGGGGCATGCGGTTCTCCTTCACGAGATCGAGCTCAACGGGTGCCGACGAGGGCTCGCTCGACGAGCACCACGAGGCCATACAGGACGATTCCGAGCAGCGCAAGGGTGAGCAGCGTTGCGAACAGCAGGGGCGTGTCGTACAGCGAGCCGCGCGCGAGGTTCACGAGCACCCCGAGGCCCTGGTCGGCGCCCGCCCACTCGCCCACGATCGCGCCGACGACCGCAAGCGTCACCCCGACCCGCAGCCCGCCGAAGATCGACGGGAGCGCGGCCGGGACCTCGAGGGTCGTTACGATCTGGCGGCGCGTGGCCCGCAGGCTCCGTGCCAGCTCGAGCAGCCGCGCGTCCACGGACCGGATGCCGACCATCGTCGCGATCGCGATCGGGAAGAACACGATCAGCGCGCAGATCACGACCTTCGGCGTGATGCCGGATCCGAACCACAGCGCCAGCAATGGCGCCACGGCGAGGATCGGCATCGCCTGGGCCGCGACGATGTACGGCGAGAGCAGGCGCTCGGCGAGCGGAAGGCGCGCCAGGACATAGCCCGTCACGAGCGCGAGCGAGGCGCCGAGGCCGAACCCGAGGGCGATCTCGATCAGCGTTCGCACCAGGTGCGGCGCGATCGTCCCGTCCGCCCATGCCTTGACGAACCGGGCCGCGACCACCTCGGGTGCCGGCAGGATGAACGGCCCGAACCCGGTCACGATCACGACCAGCTTCCACGCGATCACGAACGCCGCAAGTGCGAAGGCCGCGGGCCACACGCCGCGCAGCCGCGCGAGCGGCGTCGCGGTCACGCGGCCGCCTCCCCGCCGTGGATGTCAAGCGCGCCGAGATGCTCCCGGATGCGTCGCGCGGTCTCGCCCACGGCCGCGGCATCGAGGTCGGCCAGGGATCGTGGCCGCGGCAATGCGATCGGGATGTCGGCCAGGACGTGCCCGGGCCGTTCGGAGATCACGACCACGCGATCGGCGAGGAAGATCGCCTCCTGGACGGAGTGCGTCACGACGACGATCGTCGTCCGGGTGCGGGCATGCAGCCCGAGCAGCTCAAGGTTCAGGCGTTCCCGCGTGAGCTCGTCGAGCGCGCTGAACGGCTCGTCGAGGAGCAGCACGGACGGCTCCAGCGCGAGCGTCCGCGCGAGCGCCGCGCGCTGGCGCATCCCGCCCGACAGCTGCGACGGGACCTGCCCGGCGGCGCCATGGAGCCCCACCGCGTCCAGCAGCTCCCTCACCCGCGCATCGCGCTGCGGCCGCGGCCACCCCGCCAGCTCCAGTGGATAGCCGACGTTGGCGGCGGTCGTTCGCCACGGCAGCAGGCGCGGTTCCTGGAACACGAGCCCGACTCGCGGGCTGGGGCCGGCGACCGTCTCGCCATCGAGCGCGACCGATCCCCGATCCGGCCGGAGCAGGCCGGCGATGACGCGCAGGAGCGTCGACTTGCCGCTCCCGTTCGGGCCGATCAGCGCGACGACCTCCCCGGCGTCGATCGCCAGGTCGATCCCGTCGAGCGCGACGAGGCGATCCCGGCGGCCGGCCGCGAACGAGACGTAGACGTCCCGGACCTCGATCCGACCGACGCCGGTCACACGGCCACCAGCGCGTCGGTGACGGGCTTCATCGCCGGGTAGAGGCGGACGTACGCGTCGAACGCCCGGTCGTAGTCGTCACGGCGTGCGGGATCCGGCTCGAACGTGCGCTCGATGACGGTCATCGACCGGATCGCCGATGGCAGGTCGTCGAAGGCACCCACCCCAACCGCGGCAACGATGGCCGCACCGACCGCCGCGGCATCGCGCACGTGCGGCACCTCGACCGTGAACCCGGTCACATCCGCCTTCAGCTGGTTCCAGGCGTCGGAGCGGGACGGGCCGCCCACGGCGCGCATCGCCTGCACCTCGAGGCCGGCCGCGAGCATCGGCGCGGCAACGTGGCGGATCGCGAAGGCCGCGCCCTCCAGGATCGCCCGGACGAGGTGGCCGCGCTCGTGGCGGAGCGTCAGCCCAACGAAGGCGCCCCGTGCATGGGGATCCCAGAGCGGCGACCGCTCGCCCGCGAGGTACGGCAGGAACACGAGGCCCTCGGCGCCCGGAGGGATGGTGGCGGCTTCCCGGACGAGATCCGCGACAGCGATTGATCCGCGGAGCACGTCGGTGGCGAACCAGTCGAGCGCGGCCCCGGTCGCGGCCATCGCGGCGCCCACGGAATAGAGCCCCGCCATCGGCGCTGGTGTCGTGAATCCGCCGGCGACCTCGACCGGTCGATCGGCGTACACACCGAAACCCCCAGCCGCGCCACCGACGTCGATCGCGTCCCCCACCCCCAGCATCCGGGCGCCGTGGAAGCTCGCGAACGCATCGTTGAGGCCGGCGACGACCGGCGTACCGCCAGGCAGCCCGAGATGGCGCGCGGCATCCGCGATGAGCCCGCCCAGCGCACGCCCGGTCTCGACGTCCGGCGCGATCCGATCGATCGCGATGCCCGCGTCGCGCAGCTCGGCTCGCGGCAGCCCCGCGCCGCCCGGAACCACGGTGGTCGCGGCGACGCCGCAGAGCCGGAGCGCGAGCGCCTCCCACGCGTTCAGGTACCAGCGCGTACGCGCCGCGAGGGCAGGCTCGTGCCGCT
>DASSHR010000123.1:0-1442 GCA_035692745.1 Candidatus Limnocylindrales bacterium
CCTCGAGACGTTCGATCGGCACCACCGGAAGACGCACCAGCACCGCGGCGTAGCCGTCGTAGTGCGGCTCGGTGAAGAAGATCTCGGGCTCCGTCGCGACCAGCTCGAACTTGCGCGCCTCGTCCGCGACGCGGACGACGAGCACGTCCGGGTTCGGCAGGCGGGGCCGTTTCGGATGGACGCGCTCGAGCCACGGCCAGGCGAGCAGCCTGCCATCGAGCTTCCATGCCGCGCCGTCGCGCTCGACGCCGGGCACGCCCCCGGCAATGCGGGCGACGTCGTCCATCGATGCCATCGTCGGGATCGCCGCCGCTACCGCGCGGGGCTCTGCCAGACGTCGGGCACGTACGAGTCCGGCGCTCCGAAGGCGCCGACGACGAGCACGCCCGGGCCGCCCGGGATGACCGCGTAGAACTCGGCGCCCTCCTGCACCGGAGCGGTGCGCGCCTGCTTCCAGTGCATCGCGTCCTTCGACGTCCAGGCCATCGCGGTGCCGCGCTGCAGGCCCTGAAGGTCGCCGACCGCGACGAGCGCATCACCGGCGATCGTGACGTCGGTCATCCAGGCATAGCCACCGCTGTGCTGGCGGGAGGGCTCGTCCGGCGCCGTGGTCCAGCTCGCGCCTCCGTCGGTGCTCGACCAGGCGACGGCGTTGCGTCGATCCAGGTCCGAGCCCACCGCGACGAGCGTGCCCGAGGGACGTTCGATCAGCGATACCGCGATCCCGCCGACGAAGGCGGGGTCGTCCACCCGCGTCCACGCGCTGCCGTCCGGCGACAGCCACGCCACCGAACCGGTCGGGTCCTGGACGCTGCCCGCGACGCCCGCCGCCGCGAACCCGCCGTTGTGCAGCACGGTGACCGATCGAACCTCGGCGTCGCGGAAGGCGGCGTCGTCGTCCGGCGCCGGCGTCCAGGTGGCGCCGTCCGGCGAGGTCCAGAAGCGCGCCTGCCGATCGAACAGCTCCGGTCCCACCGACCCGCCCGCGACGAATCCGTTCGGGCCGGCCGTGATCGAGGTCATGCGTTCCGCCGTGCCGTCGGTGCCCAGGGCCGGCACCTCGTGCCGAGTCCATGCAACGCCATCGGGCGTGGTCCATGCCACTGGCTTCGGGCCAGAGCGGCCGACGGCAACGAGGGTCCCGTCAGCGCCGCGAGCCAGCGCGACGGGGAACGTGAACGCCGTGTCCTCGATCGGGCGGAGCGTCCACGCCGCGCCGTCGTCGGAGGTCCAGGCCGTCGGGTGCCAGTCGGGCGGCACGTAGCCCATCGCCGCGAAGCCGCCGCCGCGCCGGGCCACCAGGTCGGTCATCATCGCCTGGCCGGCGATCCGCAGGATCGGGTGCACGCCGGCGTAGCTCGGGGCCACCGTCTCCTCGTAGACATGCGGTCGTTCGACGCTCGCCACGCGACCCCAGTCGATGCCGAGCACGGGCGGGGTCG
>DASSHR010000124.1:0-2556 GCA_035692745.1 Candidatus Limnocylindrales bacterium
CGGATCGATCGAGATCCGCGCACCCACCGCGTCGCCGGCCCACGCGCCGAGGATCGCGGCGGCGATCAGCAGCGGGAGCCGGGCGCCGGCACGGCCGCGGATGAACACGTAGGCCGAGACGTGGAACAGCCCGACGATGACAGCGAGGATCGGCGCCGGCCCGATCACGAGGCTGCCAGCACCGCCTGCTGCTCGGATCGCACCGGCTGCGGCACGCCGATCGTGGGCCGTGCGATCCGCCCACCGCCGAGGCACCGCTCGCCGTCGTACAGCACGGCCGCCTGGCCGGGCGCCGCGGCCCACACCGGCGTATCCGTCTCCGCGATCCACGAGTCCCGGGCGCCGCGGTGGATCGTCGCTGGCACGAGCGCGCCGCGGTGGCGGATGCGGACGTCGGCGCGGAACGCGCCGTCAGGCCCGTCGACCGGCGCCGCACCGGAGACGAACCGCACGTCGTCGAGCTCGATCGTCGTCGTCTCGAGGTCCTTGCGCCGCGCGAGCGTGATCACGTTCGACCGCGGGTCGACCCGCGAGACGTACCGTGGCTCCCCGAGCGCCACGCCCAGGCCCTGCCGCTGGCCGACGGTGTAGCCGGCCGCGCCGCCGTGCTCCCCCACTCGCTCGCCGCTCGCGTCGAGGACCGGGCCGGGCTCCGGCGCCCAGCCGGCCCGGGATCGAAGCGCGCCACGCACGTCGCCGTCGGGGATGAAGCAGATGCCCTGGCTCTCGGGCTTGTCCGCGGTGGCGAGGCCGAGCGACCGGGCCACCGCGCGGACATCCGGCTTCGTGAGCTCCCCGAGCGGGAACCGCGCGTGCTCGAGCTGGTCCTGGCGCAGGCCGTAGAGGAAGTACGACTGGTCCTTGTCCTCGTCGCGCGCCCGATGCAGCTCGGCGCGCCCATCGGCGCCCACGACGCGGCGGGCGTAATGGCCGGTCGCGACCGCATCGCACTCGTACAGGTGTCGCGCGCGCCCGAGCAGCGCCCCGAACTTCACGGTCGTGTTGCAGTCCGTGCACGGGCTCGGCGTCTCGCCGTCGAGGTAGGCGCCGAGGAACGGCTCGAGCACGCCGGCCTCGAACTCGCGCTCGAGGTTCATGACGTAGAACGGGATGCCGAGCTGCCCGGCAACGCGGCGTGCGTCATCGGCCGCGTCCAGCGAGCAGCAGCTCTTCTTGAACTCCGAGACCGTGTCCGCGACGTCGTGCAGCCGCATCCACACGCCGACGACGTCCTCGCCGGCCTCACGGAGCATCGCTGCCGCAACCGACGAATCGACGCCACCGGACATGGCGACGAGGGTCCGCGTCACGACCGCACCTTCGCCTTCACGAGGCGATCGCCTGGCCGAGCGGATCCGCCGCAAGCACGGCAGCCACGGCGCGCGCGTCGGCGAGGACCCGCGGAACGAGGTCGATCGCGGCATCGATCTCTGCGTCCGTCGTCGACCGGCCGAGTGACATCCGCAGCGAGCCGCGGGCCTCGTCGTCCGGGTAGCCCATCGCCGTGAGGACGTGCGAGGGCTCGGTCGAGCCCGTCGTGCACGCGGAGCCCACGGACGCCGCAAGGCCTTCGAGGTCCAGCTTGACCACGATGGAGGCACTGTCCGTCTCGCCGACGATCACGGACAGCAGGTTGGGCAGCCGCTCGCGGGGGTGGCCGGTGAGCTCGAGGCCGTCCACCTCGAGCACCGCCGACTGCAGTCGATCGCGCAGCTTCTTCACGCGCTTCGCGGTGGCCGCGCGCTCGGCGACGGCGAGCTCGAAGGCGACGCCCATCCCGACGGCGCCGGCCACGTTCTCCGTGCCGGCCCGCCGGTACCGCTCCTGCGTCCCGCCATGCGTCTGGGCGAGGATGTGGACGCCCTTGCGCAGGTACAGGGCGCCGATGCCCTTCGGGCCGTCGATCTTGTGCCCCGCGACCGCGAGCAGGTCGCAGTCGATCGCCTCGACGTCGATCGGCAGCCAGGCGGCCGCCGCGACCGCGTCGACGAGGAACAGGCAGCCCTTCGAAGCTCTTTCGCGGACGACCTTGCCGATCGCCTCGACCGGCTGCACCGTGCCGACCTCGTTGTTCGCCATCTGGATCGCGACGACGGTCGTGCGCTCCGTGATCGCGGCGGCGACCTGGTCCGGGTCGACCCGTCCGTAGCGGTCCACGGGCAGCTCGACGATCTCGAACCCGAACTTCTCGAGGTGCTGCAGGGAGTGGAGCACGGCGTGGTGCTCGACCGCCGACGTCACGATCCGGTGGCCGCGGGCCTTGCCGGCCCAGGCGGCGCCCTTCAGCGCGAGGTTGATGGCTTCCGTGCCGCCGCTGGTGAGCACGATCTCGCGGGGTCCGGCGTTGATCGCCTTGCCGATCCGCTCGTGGGCCTCGTCCAGCGCAGCGCGCGCTCGCCGTCCGAACCCATGGGGCGATGACGGGTTGCCGAACTCGCCGCCCGTTCCGGCGCTGCCGGCCCCGCCGAGGTACGGCAGCATCGCCTCGAGCGCCTCGGAGCGCAGCGGCGTCGTGGCCGCGTGATCGAGGTAGATCGGCATCGGCCGATTGTAGGC
>DASSHR010000125.1:0-8245 GCA_035692745.1 Candidatus Limnocylindrales bacterium
CTCGGCGTGGACTACCACGGGGCTACCACCGGATCACCACTTGCCGACGCCCACCTGGACGTTTCGGAAGCGCGCGCCCGGCACGGCATGGCCGACCCGCGCGGTCTGGCTCGGCTCGCCCTTGCCGCAGTTCGGCGTGCCCAGCATCACGAAGCTCCGGTCGTCGCCGACCGCGTCGCACGAGCGCCAGAACTCGTACGTGATGCCGGTGTACGTGCAGTTCTTGTACAGCTGGCCGAGGTTGCCGCCCTTGATCTCGTAGGCAACCTCGGTCGCGAACTGGAAGTTGAGCCGCCGATCGTCGATGGACCAGGAGCGGTTGTTCGCGAGGTACAGCCCGTCGTCGGTGTCCTGCACGATCTCTTCCAGGCTCATGCCGGGCACGGGCAGCATGTTGATGTTCGTCATCCGGATGAGCGGGATCCGGTTCGAGCCATCGGCGCGCATCCCGCCGCTCGACATCCGCCCGATCCGCGGCGCGGTCTCGCGGCTGGTCTGGTAGCCGACGAGGCGCCCGTTCTGGATGAGTGGCACGGCCTGCGCGGCGACGCCCTCGTCGTCCCAGCCGAACGTGCCGAGGCCGCCCGCGGCGGTCGCGTCAGCGACGATCGTGACGAGCTCCGAGCCGTACATGAAGCCGTCATCGAGCTTGTCGGTCGTCAGGAAGCTCGTGCCGGCGTACGACGCCTCGGTGCCGAACACGCGGTCCAGCTCGGTCGGGTGGCCGCAGCTCTCGTGGATCTGCAGGTACAGCATCGACGGGTCGAGGACGAGCGTGCGACGGCCCGGCGGGAGCTGCGGCGCCGTCAGCAACGCGACCGCCTCCTCGCCCACGCGCCCGGCGTGGCCCTTGAGGTCCACGCCGCGGACGTACTCGTAGCCCGCCGCTTGGTAGCCGCCGCCCTGATCCGGGTAGCTCCGGCGCTGGTGCTCGTCGCCCTCGATCGCGTTCGCCTCCACGGCCGTGCCGACCTGGGTGATCGTCTGCTCCGTGAAGCTGCCGTCGGTCGCCGCGAACGTTCGCCATTCGCGATGGCCCGCGTACATCGACTCGGTGAACGTGACGCCCTTCACCGCGCCGGCGATTCGGTCCGCCTCGACCAGGTCGTTGATCTTCTGCTCGAGCGGGATCTTGAACGGGTCTTCCTGGATCGGCGTCTCGTAGGTCCCGGTGGCCGGCGGGCGCGCGTCCAGCTGGACGCGGTTTCGGAGCGCGGTCGCGGAAGCCTTCGCGATCCTGACCGCGAGCGCGCCAACCCGATCAGCTTCGTCGAGCTCGAGGGTGTCGCTGGCGGCGAAGCCCCACGCGCCGTCCACGAGCACGCGGACCCCGAAGCCCTCGCTGTCGCCGAGCGCCACGCCCTCGACGAGCCCGGACTTCACCTGGATGGACTCGTCGCGCTTGCGCACGACGCGCACGTCCGCGTACTGCGCGCCAAGGCGCGCGGCGGTATCGAGGGCGCGGTCGGTGAGGTCTCGCATGACTGGGGGCCCGAGCGTACCGCGGAGCCGGACGTCCCGCGCGCTCCTCCCACTTCTACACTCCCGGACGATGGCACGCGGCAGATTCATCACGTTCGAAGGGCCGGAGGGCGGCGGCAAGACGGTGCTCGCGCGCCGGCTCGCCGAGGAGCTGCAGCGCCGCGGTCACGCCGTGCGCTCGCTGCGCGAGCCCGGTGGCACGCGGGTCGGTGAGCGACTTCGGGCCATCCTGCTCGAGAAGGCCGGGCCAAACGCGCTGGTCATCGATCCCCGTGCCGACGCGCTCATGTTCAGCGCGGGTCGCGCGCAGCTGGTGGCCGAGATCATCCGCCCGGCCATCGAGCGCGGCGAGATCGTGATCGATGCCCGCCACGCGGATTCGACCCTGGCCTACCAGGGCTACGGCGCGGGCCTGCCGCTCGACGAGCTCCGCTCGATCCAGGCCTTCGCAACCGGCGGGCTCGTGCCCGACCTGACGATCCTGCTCGACGTTTCGCCCGAGGTGGGGATCGGGCGGAAGTCCGGCGACGGGGTGAATCGCTTCGAATCCACGTTCGATCTCGCCTTCCATGAGCGCGTCCGCGCCGGCTACCTGGCCATGGCCGCCGCGGAGCCGGGCCGCTACCGGGTGGTCGACTCCTCGCGCCCGCTGGACCGGGTCGCACCCGAGGTCATCGCGGCGGTGCTTTCGATCCTCTAGAGCACCTGGGTCAGCGCCTGACTGGTGAGCACGATGCCGAGCACGACGACGAGCGACGCGGTCGCGAGCTGGATCGGGGCGGTGAAGCGCCGCAGGCCACCGATCGACACCCGGCGCTCGACGAGCGACTTCGCCCGGACGATCACGAGGCCGATGCCGGCGAGCACGACGGCCATCCCGAGCCCGAACCCGAGGACGAGCACGAGGCCGTAGGCCACGCGACCGGCGGCGATCGACCCGAGCAGCAGGATCAGCGCCGACGCCGACGGGACGAGCCCGCCCGACAGGCCGAGCGCGATGAGCCCGCGCCGGGAGATGCCGGCGTTCGCGTCGACCGGCGCGTGCGAATGGCCGTGGCCGTGCTCGTCCCCGTGGCCGTGGCCATGACCGTGGTCGTGCTCGTGCTCCGCAGCGTGCGACTGGTCGCTCGCGGTGCCGCGGGCGCGGCCATCCGTTGCCGCTGCCCATTGGAAGGGCGGCGCGCCCACGCGTCCCAAGTCGCTCGGGTGCGGGCGTCGGCGCGCGGCGAGGATGGAGCGCAGCCGCGTCCACAGCAGCGACGACCCGATCACGATCACCAGCCCGCCGGATGCCACGCCGAGGACGGGGTAGAGGCGCTCCGGGGGGAGGATGCTCGATGCGGCGAGCGTGATGAGGGCGAGCGCGAGCACGCCGAGCGTGTGCGAGACCGTGACGGCGAGCCCGAGCACGATCGCCTGCCGGCTCGAGCCGCGCGCGCCCACGAGGTAGGCGGCCATGATCGTCTTGCCGTGGCCGGGCGAGAGGGCGTGCACGATGCCCAGCCCGAATGCCACCGCGAGCGACGCCAGGATCGCGAGCGGCGTCAGGTCCTGGATGTCGATGAGGCCGGCGAGGTTCTCGGCGACGCCGCCGGGGACCGCGCCGAGGGCCGCCACCTGCCCGACCTTGGCGTCCGGAGCCGGCGCGGCGCGCGCGGCCGGCGCGGCGGGATTGGCCGGATCCGCGGCTGCTCCATCGCCGACCGTGGTCGCGTCCGGCGCAGTCCAGGCGTCGAGCGTCGCGCCACCGGGCGTGGCGACCACGGAGGTCGAGCGGAGGTCGAGCGGCTGCGTGAGGAGATCCTTGGGATACGACGTGAGCCGCGCCGAAACGCCCGACGGATCGGTGGTGGCGCCGGCGCTCGCGGCGGCCGGCGCGCCCGCGATCGTCACGCCGTCGCCGACGACCACGATCTCGCGCCAGCCGATCCGCTCGGCGAACGATCGGTCCTCGAACGCGACCGTGGCGTCATCGCGCAGCGGCGTGGCCAGCACGGCCTCGAACTCGCAAACGAGGCGCATCGTCGACAGCCCGCCGGCGCCGGGCGGCGTCGAGAGCCCCGCCGCTGCGAGGGCCAGCCGTTGCGTCGCTCCGTTGACGCTCAGCGCCAGCTGGCCGGCGAGCTGCGTGCAGGCGGGCACGCGCGCCGCCGCGACCTCAGCCGCCGACAGGACGCCGTCGGCATCCCGATCCAGCAGCTGCGTCTCCTGGAATGCCGGAATCTCCGCCCGGTCGATCACGACGTCGAGCGAGATCCGGTCCGGTGCGACCCGGAGTGCCGCGAAGTGGTTGATCGTGAAGTTGCCGAGCGGGTGGGCGAGCGCGATCGCCGGCGCGAGCAGCGCCAGCCCGGCCGCGGCAAGGATCGAGGCCACCCGTCGTCGGGCGCTGCGGGGCCGTCGGGCGCTGCGGGGCCGTCGGGCGCCGCCCTCCCGTCGCGTGGGCCGCGGACGCCGGATCATCGGGCGTCTCCCAGCATGTCGAGCGAGGCCTGGGCGCGGGAGGCCGCGAGCGGATCCAGCGCGCCGCGGATCGCGAGCGCCTCCGAAAGGAATGTGCGGGCCGCCTCGCGGTCGCCGAGCGCGAGCTTGATCTCGCCCGCGTGATAGAGCAGCAGGGCATCCCGCACCCCGCCCGCGAGCGCCGTCGTGATCGCGGCGTCCGCCTCGGCCGTGCGGCCGTTCGCGAGCAGCGCCCACGCGTCGGCGTCGTAGCCGTAGGCGTCCTTGCGGACCGCGAGCTCCTGCTCGGCGAGTGTGAGCGCGGTGGCGAGATCGCGGCCGTGGTTGACGTCGAACAGGACGAGCTGCCGGTTGTAGACGAGGCCGCCGCCCGCGCCCTGCAGCTTCGCGATGGCGAGCACCGTGGCGTACTGCGCGTCGGCACCGGCGGTATCGCCGCGCATCGAGAGGAGATCGCCGAGCGCGGTCAGCGCGTCGGGCTGGGGCGCGACCGCGATTGCCGCCCGGTAGCCGGCGATGGCGCGGTCCGTGTCGCCGAGCGCGGCCGCCGCGCGCGCCCGACCGGCGAGCGCCAGGTAGGAGCCGGGCCACGCATCGAGCGCCTTATCGAACCAGGTCGCGGCATCGTCCGGGACGCCGGTCGTGATCGCCATGGTGCCCGCGAGGTAGGCGTACCAGCTCAGCGAGGGTCCGGTCTCCCCGGCGTCGCCGGCCGCCGCATACGCGGCTTCGGCTCGGGCCACGGCATCGGCGGTATCGCCATGCAGGAAGGCGATCCGCGCCTGGCGTGCGGTGATGGCAGGCCCCGGCGCCGCCGCGGCGACGCGGTCGTAGATCGAGGCGGCGCCGTCGACGTCGCCGAGCTCGAGCGTCGCGTCGGCCATGATCGAGAGGACGGCGGGCTGGTTGGGTGCCTTGGCGTCGAGCGCCTGCGCTTCCCGCAGCGCGCCGGCGAAGTCGTGCGTGGCGAACAGGAGCCGGGCGTGCAGCGCCTGCACGTCCAACTGGCGAGGCTCGATGGCGAGCGAGCGGGTCGCCGCCTCGGTGGCGCGGCCGTAGTCGGAGACGTCGCCGCTCAGACGCGCCCGGGCCTCGTACAGCAGGCCGAGATTTGCGGCGGAGATGAAGTCGCGGTCGTTGGCAGCGAGGTTGGCCGTCCATGCCGTGATGGAGTGGTCGATCGTGAGGAGGTCGGCCGGCGCGCCGGTAACGGGCGCCTCGGGCGCGGTCACGGGGCCGCTGACGGTCGGGGGCTGGGCCGCCGCGGGGGCCGCCGGTCGGGCGGGGGTCGCGGGTGCGGCCGGCCGGAGCAGGTTCACGGCCTGCGACGCGGCGACCAGCACGAGCGACGCGCCGAGGATCGCGAGGGGCCGGAAGGGGCGCGGTCGGGGCAGACGCAGGGCGGTCATCGTGGTCGGGCTCCGGAAGCTGTCGGGGTGGAGGTGATCAGGTGCGCGGCGTGGCAGGACGTGCGGGGAGCGCCGCTTGCGCGACGCTCCCCGGATTCCCCCATCGGTCAGTGCGGAACACCGAGGTAGGGGAAGGACGAGAGGTAATCGCCGTGGGCACCCACGCCGTCGCTCCCGACACACCCGTTGGTCGTGAGACCAAGCTCGATGTCGATGACGTCGTCCGAGAGTGCGCGGCCATTCAGGGGCCCTGCCGCGGCCGTCGACGTGTCATACGTGATGACGTCGGGCAGAAGGATGTCGGCGATGGCGCCGGCGGTCGTCGCGTCGTAGTCGTCGCAGCCGGTCCCGAGGGCGGCATTGATGTTCGTCAGTGTCGCGATGACGTTGTTGCGGAACAGCCCGTCGTAGGCGGTCCGATGCTTGTCCGGGTTGGTGGTGTTGAACCGGTTCTTGGTCTGGCCCGAGTTCGGATCGACCAGCGCGTTGTTGAACACCGTGTTGATCGCGGGGCGGCCCACCTGGTCCGCCTTGTTCCACGAGCCACCGGACCAGTACCAGGTCGTGCCCCAGACACCGATGTTCGTCGCGCCGAGGGCGTCATCCGGCACCTCGAGCACGATGGCATTGGTGTTCAGGCCGGCGAAGAAGTCCGTCGGGTTGTCACCGAGGTTGTCCGAGCCGAGGCCGAACACGGTGCCGACGAAGCCGGTCAGGTCGAAGAAGAAGGGATCGCTCCGGACGCCGGCGAAGACCTTCGCGCCGCCCTTCGCGGTTCCGATGCCCGTGCCGCCGGTCCAGCCCGAGCCGACTTCCGTGCCTGCCTTGAAGGACGTGGCGTTGAAGCCGGAGTAGCGGGTGACGGTGTACGGCTGGCCGTTGTCGCCGACGGCATCGCCGAAGGTGAAGACATAGGCCAGGTCGACGAGGTTGTTGCCGTTCCGGTCGACGTTGATGACGTACCGGACGTTGGTGCCGAACGATCCACCGAAGAGGTTGATCGCCGGGTTCGTGGTCATCGCCAGCACGGTCCGCGACGAGTTGCGGCCCTGGAACACGTAGACGTCGTTGATGTCGCGATCGCCGTGCTCCGAGTGCGGCGCGAAGTCGCCGGACATGTTGGACAGGCCGCCGAGGGCCGGTGCGTCGAGGTGATCCGCTCCCGAAACCAGGAGCGGCGCGCCACCGACCGCGAGGGTCAGGGCCGCTGCCGCGAGCAGCGCCCCGCTGCGCAGGGAAGGCCGTTGCATCCGTTGCTTCCTCCAGGTCCAACGACCTCGATGCCGGTCGGGCCGACGCGTCATGGCCCGCTGATGGATCCGGTCGTTGGTGTGCTCCCGACGGACATTGGCGCCCGCCGTTCGACCCTTCTACGCGGCGAGGAATGCGGTGGATCAATGGCCGGAATCCACCCTGCCGCTGGGTACACTGCCCTGCGTGCGCATGCGGCTCGGGGCGGAGATTGAACCGGCGACGCGCACCGTGCGAACCCCCCGATGAGCGAGCCCGGGATCGGCGCCCGCAGCGGGCCCGGCTCCGATGTGGACCGGACCGATCGGGAGACGATGGACCGACTGGCGGGTGGCGATCTCGGGGCGCTCGAACGACTCTATGACCAGTACGGAGCCATGAGCTTTTCAGTCGCCTACCGCATCACCGGAGATCGCGCGAGCGCCGAGGACGTCGTCCAGGAGGCCTTCCTGGGCGCGTGGCGCAACGCCGGGCGGTATGCCGACGCGCGCGGCTCGGTTCGAACGTGGCTGCTGTCGATCGTGCACCACCGGGCCATCGATGCGGTGCGCCGTCGCCGCCCCACCTCCGAGCTGCCGGAGTCCGAAGCAGGCGTTCCCCTCGCGCTCGTGATGCCCGACACGTGGACGGAGATCGCGGCGTCGCTCGACCGCGAGACGGTCCGCGCGGCCCTGGCGACCCTTTCCGACGTGCAGCGCGAGGCGATCGAGCTGGCGTACTTCGGCGGCCTGACGCAGGCGGAGATCGCGGAGCGAACCGGCGCGCCGCTCGGGACCGTCAAGGGCCGGATGCGGCTCGGGCTCGACGCGCTGCGCGCCGCGATGCTCGCGATGGGGGTGGATCGTGCCTGACCACGTGTACGGCGGGCTCCACTGCCGGGAGGTCGAGGATCTCGCCGCATCCTTCGTGCTGGGGTCGCTCGAGGCGGACGAGGCCGGCGCCGTCCGTGCCCACCTCGCTGCGTGCCCGGAGCCCCACCCGGAGATGGCCGAGCTCGGTTCGGTCGTGCCCGCGCTGCTCGAGTCCCTGGAGCTCGTGGCGCCGCCGGCCGACCTCAAGCGCCGCATCCTGGCGGCCGCGGCGACGGACCTGCAGGCGGCTCCGGACGCGCAGCGCGTCGGAGATACCCAGCGCACGCCGGTCGGGGATATCCAGCGCACGCCGGGCGGATTCTTCGGCAACCTCTTCCGACGCCCGATCTGGGCCGGGGTTGCGCTCGCCGCGGTCGTCGCCCTGGTCGCGATCGGGGTCGGCTACACGAGCCTCCGGACCCAGGTCGATGACCTCACCGCCTACCGAAACGCGGTCGCGGCCGTGCTCAAGGACGCCGTCGAGCCAGGTGCACAGCTCGCGGTGCTCAAGCCGGCTGTGGGTTCGACCGGTCCCGGTGGCTTCGCCGCGGTCGGCGACGACGGCGCCGTGATGCTCGTGATGCATGATCTCGCGCCCACGGCGGGCGCCCAGGTCTACGAGGCGTGGCTCATCGCCGGCCAGAGCGCACCGGTGCCGATCGGTGCCTTCACGGTGAGCAAGAACGGAACCGCTTCCTTCGCGACGGCGCACGCGTCCCTCGGGGATGGGGTGACCGTCGCGCTCTCGCTGGAGCCGGGGCCGGGTGCCACCACCCCGACCCAGGTCGT
>DASSHR010000126.1:0-2787 GCA_035692745.1 Candidatus Limnocylindrales bacterium
GATGGCGACCTCCAATCACGCGCCATACCACAGCATACTCCGGAAGTTCAGAGCCCGACATCTCCAACACATAATCAGAGGGTAGGATGGTGAGCCGGCGTCCCGGTGGTCACAGATCCTACAACATAACAGAGCAGAGCAAAGGCCCAATCACAGCATACTCCGTCTAAGCGAAGCCGGCCCTTGGGCGAAACCGACTACGCCGTATCCAACCACCATCGGAAAATATACAAATAAATATATTTATACATGAAATAAATTACGCACGAATGAACCGGCCCGGGAACCGGTGAACAGAATTACAGAGGCACGAACAGAGTAGAGTAAGTATATGTATGACATCATTTTTCACTGTGGTTTAGTACCTGTGGATTTTGAAATTTATGGAGTAACATATCCGTAATGAGGTAGCTTTTTCGTTTGCATTTACAGAAATTTCTTACTTTAAAGTTAAGCTTTGAAACTTCACTTGGGCATTTATTTCATTTCATTTTTCTTTTTCCTCTCTTCCTTTAACAATTTCCATAATGCTTTATGACTTGTATATCAAGAGGATTGCAATGCGGATTACACTTAGCACTTTATGGGAAAGTATATAATTCAAGTTCATTCCATAGCCAAGTAGCTTGGTTCATAAACTCATTTTGTTTCCAAGAATTAATAGTTAGATAGTTAACCTTCTTTTGACCTATATTTGTGAGTACATGGAAATGTACTTTTCTTGTAAAGTATTAAGGCTACCTAAAACATAAGTGACAGGAGCATAGAGTGCTTAAGCCACATTTGCATAAATTACCAAAGATAATAAATTTACGGAGACTAATTACTTAATCAAAGTTTGTGAAGGACATACTAGGTATTTGTTAATTATTTACATCCCATGATTTAGAATTTTTATTCCGGAAGCATAAGCTATGTCAGGTTCCTTGTCAGATTCAGAGATGGGAAAATTGGAATCAAATTCAAGGGTAACACATTTTTGATATTTACACTTAGGTTAACTAGATTGATTTTGGAGAACTGTTCAAGGTCCAAATGTCAAACATTAGTGGTCAAACCTTCACGAAATGCCATGATTCCCATGCTTAGATTCACATCTACATTTCCCGTACGAACCTTATTTAGACAGGGGATAAGTTATCATGATCAAAGGAGACAATAAGTTACCAATTATACTTGATGAACAAAAGAGAACTTGTGAAATTGGGAGTCTTGGCTTGAAATGGATCAAATACTATTGATTTGCCATGCCACAAAGAAGTATGCTTAACATACCTTGTACAACGAAAGTATACTCTTCGCAATCCAAGCACGATTACCTCCTTGAAGGCTCCAAATCTACATTTATTCAAAAGTATACATTAGTACACCATTCTAACCTTTTCGGTATTTTTTTACTACCAAAACTCTTCCAAAAATTCTACCAAAAATTCGGCAGCATAACCCCTGCAAAATGGACTATCCCGGGGTGTCAAAGCTGCCCCTCAACAGCCAACAACATCAACACAACAACACAACAACATCACTAGCAATAATATGCCCACAAGAGACCAATTCAACTTTACAATACCAATAACTTGTTTAAATAATTCATTACTTTTCCAAAACTGAAAAACAGGGCCAGCATTGCCCATATTTCACCTTCCACATAATTAAATACTTCAACACACATGAAAAAGCCAACTAGATCACCCTAGCGTCAAATGGAACCATAAAACGTCAAATTGCACAACTTCACCTATAAAACGTCAAATGCAAAACTGCTCAACCAGCAGCTCACACACATGCTTAAGCACCTTTAGGACCCCTAAACACTTCAAAAACTACAACACGACGGCCTAGCGCTCATTAATCGCTTCTAGCGCCGAAACGTCCAATTTCTTCAAGTTTAGCTCCAAATTTCGGCCAAGGCACACCAAACACATCCCAATCATTTTTAACATTATTCTCATGTTATAAGGATCATTTTCAAGCTATTGGAACCCTTAGACATGAATTCAAAACAATAAAACCGAATTTGAATACATAGGCCCCAATTTCGACCTAACACTTCATATACAACCAACCAATTGTTTCCAACCCACCATTCTTGGTTATTATAGTCCCTTAACATCCCTCAAACCATTCATAATCTCAAATTTAATCAAAACAAATAAAATCTCAACATACCTTCATAAAGGCTTCACAACTTCAAATCGTTGCGCCGGAATTTCTACGCGTTTTCGGACCGAAATATTGCTTCCACGTTGATCACAAGACTTGATATGCTAGGTGTGTAAGCTTGGAATTGAACAAAAACTCGAAACAACCAATCTCCAATTCCACTGTAGCAGGCCGAGAGGCCTGCTACTGTTCACACAGTTTTCTCCTTTTGTTTTTCTTGGTTTCTAGGTGGATTTCGGATGGTGATCGTGTTCTTGAACTCGTTTTGCAAGTGTATGTAGAGGTTTAATGGATTGGAGTGGAGTTTGGAAGAGAATTCTAGAGGTTTCTTGAGTTTTTTGAAGAGAATGAAGATGAAGAAGATGAGAAATGAAGAAAATAACTAAGTCTTCCATACTTACATACATATATAATCACTTAACCAAAAGAAAAGACCATTTTGCCCTTGAACCAATTAGTCACACTTAATTAAAATACATACTCCTCCTACACTTGTTCCGATTTAATTCTTCAAACCAAAATTTGCCAATCGATAGTACAAGTGTCTCATGATCCCACTCCAATATACAATCCAATAAAATCTTGACAATTTATAAGGTTCTAAATTTTCTAAGTCTTGTGCCG
>DASSHR010000127.1:0-9259 GCA_035692745.1 Candidatus Limnocylindrales bacterium
GCCCCGACGACGCCGACCAGGTAGCCGAGCAGCTGCCGCGTTCCCGCGGTCGCCTCGTCCTCGCTCGCATCGTGCGGCCCCAGGGCGATCGCGACGACGAGCAGCCCGAAGCAGAGCAGCTGGAGAGCCACCCAGCCCTCGCCGCGCGGGCCCAGGGAGGGGATGCGCGTCACTTCCCGTACTTGTAGGGGTAGACGACCCAGGCGCCGGTCGAGACCACGTGGTGGTCCGGGACGATGTCGACCTTCGAGCTCGTCGGCTTGTAGTGCAGGACCGCGGTCGTCGGGTCCCCGCCCGCGAGGCGCACCCGCTCGACGACCGCGGCGATGGTCGTGCCGCTGTCCCAGACCTCATCGACCACGAGCACGCGCTGGCCGTGGAGCAGAGGATCGGATGGGAACTGCAGGAACGTCGGCTGCGCGGCACGCTGGCCCGCGTCGTCGTAGTAGGCCACGGCCGCGACCACGATGTTCCGCATCCCGAGCCGGTACGCGAGCATGCCCGTGGGGACGAGGGCGCCGCGCGTGATGGTGAGGACGACGTCGTAGTCGGCGCCCACCTGCTCGGCCATCTGTGCCACGAGCAGGTCGAGATCCGCCCAGCTGACGATGAGCTTCTCGGGGTCGGGCATGCCCGCAGGGTACGCGGGCGGCGGCGCGCGCCGCTCACGCGGGGAATGCCACGCACGCGGGAGTACCACTCACGCGGCGAGCTCCTCGCGCGAGAACGCCTCGAGCAGGAACTGCGACGGCGCGCCCGGGTCGTACACGAGGGTGAGCGACCGACGAGCGCGCGTCCACGCCACGTAGGCAAGGCGCCGCTCCTCTTCGAGGGCGCGATCGGGCTCGACCGCCTCGGCAACCGACCGCGCGCTCGGGAACCGACCCTCGTCCAGCCCGATCACGGCCACGTGATCGAACTCGAGCCCTTTTGTCCCATGGGCCGTCGCGAGCGAGAGCGGCGCATCGTCCCGGCGGAGCTCGGCCAGCCGGCGGCGGACGCTCTCGATGGCCGCTGCGAGCTCGTCGAGGGTCCGGAACGCAGCCGACCAGCCCAGGACCGCGGCGGCAATCGGATCCCGTCGGCCAGCCGTGCGGCGCACCTCGCCGACGGCGAGCAGGGGCAGCCGCGCCGGGACGTTGCGAGCGGCCGCAATCACCTCGTCGACGCGCTCCGATTCGACCGGCAGCACGAGCTCCGGCGCCCGAAAGGCCACGCCGACGCGGAGCGCGGCAACGGCGACGGGGACCAGCTCGCGATTCGTGCGGGCGAGGACCGCGCGCGTGCCGCCTTCGACCGGCCAGGACCGCAGCACGGACTCGGCACGATCCACATCGTCAGCCGCGGTCGGGGCCAGGACCAGCGTGCCGGACGCGTCCGGCCGCGCGCGGATGACCTTCGCGAAGCGCTCGGTGTTGTGCTCGACGAGGCGGACGGCACGGTCCAGGACGGTCCCCGGGCAGCGGTAGTTCGTCTTGAGGTCGACCCGCGTCAGGTTGGGCAGCGAGGAGTCGGCCAGTCCGAGCAGGCGCCGCACGTCGGCCAGGCGCCAGCCGTAGATCGATTGATCGTCGTCCCCGACGAGAAAGATCCGGTTCGCCGGCGCGGCAAGCAGCAGCGCCAGCCGGAGCTGGGCGCGGTCGAGGTCCTGGGCCTCGTCCACCAGGAGGTGGGTACATCGCCCGCGCCAGACCGACGCGACGCCGGAATCGCGCTCCAGCAGGCGGAGCGAGCGTGCGACGAGATCGTCGAAGTCGAGCCCGCCGCGGCGCCGGATCTCGGCTTCGTATGCCGCGAAGGTCTGCGCCACCGGTCCGGCCAGAGGGTCCGCCTCGATGGCTACAGGGTCGACGTCGAGGTCGAGCTTGAAGCGGGACAGCACGGTATCGAGCCGGCGCCGGTCGGCGACCGTCGACCGTGGCGCGACGGCCCGCAGGACCGCATCGCGATCGACCAGCTCGACGCTCTCGCCTGCTTCCCGAAGCAGCTCGAGCCCGAGGGCATGGAACGTGCGGATGCGGATCCGCTCGGCGAGCCCCTCGCCGAGGGGCGCAAGCGCGGCCGCGACGCGCTCCCGCAGCTCCTCGGCTGCGCGCTTGTTGAACGTGATGGCGCAGATCGTCTCCGGCTCGGCGCCCTCGTCGACGAGCCAGGCGATGCGGGCGACGAGGGTCGTCGTCTTGCCGCTGCCGGCGGGCGCAACACACAACACGGGTCCGGGCGGCGCCATGGCGGCCCGGCGTTGGTCCACCTGAAGCTTCGCGAGCCGCTCGACGACGGCAGGATGGCCGGGCACCCGACAACGATGGCGTACGTCGCTCACCGGCGGCTCACCGGCGGCGCACCTCCAGCTCACCCGGCGCTCACGCGCTCACCGTTGCATTGACACGGCGCCGGTGCCCCGACGCACCGCGTGCGGTCCGGTGCACTCCGCGTGGGTGCGATTCGGGGGTGCCACCCGCAACGCGCCACGCTATCGTGGGCCGCCTAGGTTGATGGGGTCGAGGTCGACCCGCAGTTCGTCACGCTGCGGCGTGCCCAACCATCGTGGAGGAGGTTCGCGTGCCCATTACCGTCTCCCCACGCCGTGCGCGGCGTGGCCCTCTCGTCCTTGCGCTGTTGGCGCTCGTCGGCCTGGTGATCCCGGGTGCGGTCTGGGCCGCGAAGCCGCCCCCGGCGGCGCCGGTCACCATCCAGCTCCTGAACGTATCCGACTGGCACGGCAACGTGGACCCGCTCAGCGTCTTCGGCGTCGGCAACCTCGGCGGCGCCTGGAACATCTCCGCGCGCTGGGCCGAGGACCGCCAGAGCTATCCCACGCTGACCCTGACGGCCGGCGACGACTTCGGCGCCACGCCCGCGCTGGTGAACTCGTTCGACGAGATCCCGGCCGTTCTGGCGGAGCGGCTGATGGGCATTCAGGTCTCCACCTTCGGGAACCACAACTTCGACAAGGGCACGACGTTCCTGCAGGAGAAGATCGACATCGCGGGCAGCCCGAGCGACGGCACCAACGCTGGTGACGCGTACCGGTACGTCGCCTCGAACCTGAAGAACATCTCCTCCAACCTTTCGGGCGTCGATCCCATCGCCTACTTCAATGTGAGTGGCGTCAAGGTCGCCGTGATCGGGATCGTCAACGAAGAAGCGCCGACACTCGTCTTCCCCGGCAACTTCGGGACCATCCAGCCAACGGATGGCGTGGCCGCGGCGAACAAGTTCGCCCGCATCGCGCGGAATGCCGGCGCCAACGCCGTCATCGTCATCACCCACAAGGGCGTCCGCGGCTTCAACGGCGCTGGCAACACCGATCCGTTCGGCGAACTGATCGACTTCACCGCAGGCGTTGACCCCGACCTCGTTGACGTTGTCCTCGGCGACCACACGAACATCCAGTGGCAGGGCAGCATCCACGGCGTCCTCGTCCACGAGAACCTGAGCTTCGGCCAGAGCTACGCCCGCACCTTCCTGACCGTGCAGCCCGGCCGAGGCGGCGGCGTCCTCGACAAGTCCGCCGAGTTCGTCCAGCCCCTCGCCGGCGCCCTGACCGATGGCAATACCAAGTGCCCCGCGACGGGCTACTGCGACCAGGCGGTCGTCGACATGCTGGTGCCGTTCCGCACCTCGCTGGGCGTCGTCTACAACACCCAGGTCGGCGACTCGACCAAGCCGATTTCCCGTGCGGATCAGTGCGGCCGCAGCGATGGCCGCCTCTGCGAGTCGCTCGTCGGCGACGTCGTCGCCGATGCAATTCGGGCGACGTACGGCGCAGACTTCGCCCTCACGAACTCGGGCGGGCTGCGGGCGCCGCTGACATGCCCGACCGGCGACACGGACCCGAGCTCGACGGACTTCTGTCCCGCGAGCCTCTACCCGATCCCGAACGGCGGGCTCTATCCGATCACCCGCGGCAAGGTCAACGACGTGCTGCCGTTCGGCAACATCTCGGCGACGGTGACGATCAATGGCGCGGAGTTCAAGTCGATGCTCGAGCGTGGCGTGTCGGCCATGCCCGGCGCCGATGGCCGCTTCCCGCAGATCTCTGGCTTCTGCTTCACCTACGACGTCAACGGCGCTGTCGGCAGCAGGATCATGTCGGCGGTCTGGGCAAACCCGGACGGGACGTGCTCCGCGACGGCTGTCGACCTGACCGCAGGCTCGAGCTACAAGATCGCGTCGAACAACTTCACCCTCAGCGCAGGAGACGGCTATCCGGACTTCTCGAGCCGGATGACGACGTTCAACCTTCTCGATGACGACGTCGCGGCGTGGATCGCTGCGCACACGCCCATCGCCCCGGCCGTCCTCGGGTACCCCGACGGTCGGATCAACTGCTACGACGGCAACGGCGTCGGGACTGCCAACGACTGCCCGACGTTGACCGTCTCGCCGTAGCCCCGACGCGCACATAGACCGAGGCCGGGCCCGTGACGGGCCCGGCCTCGTCGATTCCATCGGGAAACGCCGAGCGATCGAGCTGCGCGCGCGTCGTTCTACGATTCACGCGATGACCACGCAGTCCCTGCCCCCGACGCTCGAGACGACGCTCGCCAAGCTGCCCACCAAACCCGGCGTCTACCTCATGAAGGACGACCGGGGCAAGGTGCTGTACGTCGGCAAGGCGCAGAACCTGCGCAACCGCGTGCGCAGCTACTGGCAGAAGGAATCCGGACCGCAGGCGGGCCAGCACCTGATCCGCTCGGCGATCGACCGCGTTGTCGACGTCGACTACACGATCACCGATTCCGTGGGCGAGGCGCTCCTGCTCGAGGGCAACCTCGTCAAGCGCTTCCAGCCGCCGTTCAACGTCCGGCTCAAGGACGACAAGAGCTACCCGTACATCAAGATCACGCTGAACGACGACTATCCGCGGATCGAGCGCACGCGGAAGCTCCCGAACGACGGCTCGCGCTACTTCGGCCCGTACGCGAGCGCGTCGAGCGTCGACGAGGCGATGAACCTGGTCCGCCGGCTCTTCCCGTTCCGGACGTGCACGATCGACATTCGGGAGGGGGAGCGGGCGCTCCAGCGGCCGTGCCTGCTCTACCACATCAAGCGCTGCCAGGGTCCGTGCATCGAGGCCATCTCGAAGGCGGACTACCGCAAGGACATCGACCAGGTTGAGCAGTTCCTCGAGGGCCGACAGGAGTCGCTGGTCAAGGCGCTGCGGGGCGACATGCAGCGGGCGTCGGAACGGCAGGACTACGAGCAGGCGGCCATCGACCGCGACAAGATCAAGGCGATCGAGCGGACGATGGAGAGCCAGAAGATGGCGGCGTTCGCGCGGACGGACCTCGACCTGCTGGGCCTCGCCCGGCGAGACAACCAGGCGGCCGTGCAGCTGTTCGTGATCCGCGGCGGGAAGGCGCTCGGGCGCGATGTCTTCACGCTCGACACGCCGCGCGGCGCGACGGACGCGGAGGTGGTGGCCGGGTTCCTGCTCCAGTACTACGCGCGCGCCACCTCGATCCCGCCCGAGATCGCGGTCCCCCTCGCGCTGCCGGATGCGGAAGACCTCGAGAAGTTCCTGTCCGAGCAGCGCACCGGCGGCGTCGCCGCCTCCCTGAACCGCGTCGAGAACCTGACCGTGCCCCGCCCGGATGCGGTCCGCGTGACCCGCACGCCCACCCGGACGGCCGGCCGGACCGCGCCCGTGCGGCTCGTCGTCCCGCAACGTGGCGATCGCCGCCAGCTCATGCAGCTCGCCACCCGCAATGCCGAGGAGATGCTCGCCCGGGAGCAGGCCCGCTGGCTCGCGGACCAGGGCAAGACGCTGGGCGCCCTCGAGGAGCTCGCCGATGCACTCGCACTGCCGGGCCTGCCGGGCCGGATCGAGTGCTACGACGTGTCGAACTTCCAGGGCTCGGAGACCGTGGCCAGCATGGTCGTGTTCGAGGACGGCAAGCCGCGGACAGGGGAGTACCGCCGGTTCCGCGTCCGAACCGTCGAAGGGCCGAACGACGTCGCGTCGCACCGGGAGGTGCTCCGTCGCCGGTTCCGCGGCGCGCGCCCTGGTGACGAAGGCTCCGCCGAGGAGAAGCGCTGGGCGATGCCGGACCTCGTGATCATCGACGGCGGCAAGCCGCAGGTCGGGGCCGCCAAGGGCGTGCTCGACGAGCTCGGGCTGCATGACCTGCCGCTGGCAGGGATCGCGAAGGAGCGCGAATGGCTCGTCCTGCCCGACCAGGCCGAGCCCGTGGTCCTGCCGACGACGTCCCAGGCGCTGTACATGGTCCAGCGCATCCGTGACGAGGCCCACCGGTTCGCGATCACGTACCACCGCGACCTCCGCCGCAAGGCGTCGGTCCGGTCGAAGTTCGACGACCTGCCCGGGATCGGACCACGCCGGCGCGGCGCGCTGCTCCGCGTGTTCGGCTCGATCAAGCGCGTGCGCGAAGCGCCCGTCGAGCAGGTCGCGGCCGTTCCGGGGATCGGGCCGGCGCTCGCCGCCAAGATCAAGGCCGCGCTGGAGGCCTAGCGGGCCAAGGGTCGCACCGGCGGCGGTTGTGATGCGCCTGTATCATCCGCGATCGTGCGTAGAACCGGACCCATCCTCATCGTCGTCATCGGGCTGCTCGCGCTCATCGTCGACTTCTGGCCGAACCTCACCCTGCCGGCACTGTCCAGCACGGAGGCGCCCCGGAAGATCGAGACGAAGCTCGGGCTGGATCTTCAGGGCGGCCTGAAGGTCGAATACCGCGTGAAGCCGAACGGCGACCGCATCCCGGACGCCGGTGAGGTCGAGGTCGTCAAGCAGATCATCGAGCGCCGCGTGAACGCCACGGGCGTGTCCGAGCCCGTCGTGGTCACGTCCGGCACCGATCGGATCGTGGTTGAGGTCCCGGGCATCAGCGACACCGCAGCCATCCGCAAGCTCGTCGGGCAGACCGGCCAGCTCCAGTTCGTGCCGATCCCCACCGCGATGACCCCGCCGGCCCAGGGCCAGGAGCTGGACGTGGACGCCAGCACCGCGTGTCCGACGACGGGCAGCCCGACCGTGCCGTGCGTGCTGTTCGGTGGCGAAGAGCTGTCGAGCGCGAGCGTCGGGTCGAACCAGCAGGGCCAGCGAACGGTCAACTTCGTCCTGAAATCCAAGGGCAAGGACCTGTTCGCGGCGTGGACGACGGCGCACAGCCAGGAATACTTCGCGATCGTCCTCGACCACAGCGTGATCTCCGCACCGATCATCAAGGAGCCCATCCCGGGCGGCAATGTCCAGATCGAGGCCGGCGGCCTGGGCGGCTTCACGCGCCAGGAAGCCGACGAGATGGTCAACGTGCTGCGCTTCGGCTCGCTGCCGTTCCCGGTCGAGGAGCTCGCCAGCGACACGATCGCGCCGACCCTCGGCCAGGAGTTCCTGCACAGCAGCCTCCTGGCAGGCGGCATCGCCATCCTGCTCGTGATCCTGTTCATGCTCCTGCACTACCGGCTCCCGGGTGCCGTCGCGAGCTTCGCCCTCCTGTACTACTCGGTGCTCGTCCTCGCCCTCTTCCGGCTCATCCCGGTCACGCTCACGCTGGCCGGCATCGCGGGCTTCGTGCTCTCGGTGGGCATGGCGGTCGACGCCAACATCCTGATCTTCGAGCGCACCAAGGAAGAGCTGCGCGCCGGCAAGTCGCTGGCGCAGGCGATCGAGGCTGGCTTCGCGCGCGCCTGGAACTCGATCCTCGACTCGAACGTGTCGAGCCTCATCACCGCGATGATCCTGTACCTGTTCGGATCGTCGGTGATCCAGGGCTTCGCGCTCGTCCTCATCCTCGGCGTGCTCGCCTCGATGTTCACGGCCATCACCGTCACCCGCTCGATCCTGCGGCTCGTCGTCGGTCGCGAGTGGGCCCGCAAGGCGTGGATGTACGGCGTCAGCGAGTCCGAGTTCACCGCCCGCCCCTCGACCCGGTCGGGGCTGCGCCGCGAGCCGCGCAGTGTTTGACATCGTCGGCAAGCGCAACTGGTTCTTCGCGTTCTCGCTGCTGATCACGATCCCGGGCCTGATCTTCATCCTGCTGACGCCGATCACGAACGGCGCCGAGGGCCTGAAGTTCTCGATCGACTACACCGGCGGTACCGAGTGGTCGATCAAGTTCGAGGATCCGAACGTGACGGCCGACCAGGTGCGCACCGAGCTCGCGGCGCTCGGCCAGGAGGACGCGCAGGTCACGCGGACCGGCTCCGGCTTCCTGGACATCCGCATGAGCAAGCTCGACCTGCGCGACGTCGAGCCGGCGCCGACGGCCGGCCCGACCGACGAGCCGACACCGTCACCGCTCCCCAGCGGCCAGACACCGGCGCCGACGGGAACGCCGCCGCCCACGGCGACCCCCGAACCCACGCCGACCCCCGCACCGACCGGCACGCCGAACCCGGGCGCCTCGCCCGGCCCGACGGCGTCAGCCGCGCCCGGCGCCGGCGCCATCCCGACCCAGGGGGAGATCGGCGCGATCGCGACGGGCCTCCAGGCGAAGTTCGGCCCGATCGCCGAGCAGGCGAAGCTGAGCTCCATCGGCGCGGTGGTGAGCTCGGACCTCATCCAGCAGGCATTCCTGCTGATCATCATCGGCGCGCTGGGCATCCTCGGCTGGATCACGCTGCGGTTCCGTGACGTGAAGTTCGGCGTGACCGCCCTCGTCGCCCTGCTCCACGACGTCATCGTCGTTCTTGGCATCTTCGCGATGCTGGGCACGCTGTTCGGCGTCAAGGTGGATGGCCTGTTCGTCACCGCGATGCTCACCGTCATCGGTTTCAGCGTCCACGACACGATCGTCGTGTTCGACCGCGTTCGCGAGAACCGCGCCCGGCACGCCGGCGAGCCGTTCTCGGCGGTGGTCAACCACTCGATCCTGCAGACGTTCGGCCGATCGATCACGACGAGCTTCACCGTTGCCCTGACGCTCGCCACGCTGCTGCTCTTCGGCGGCTCCGCGACCCAGGAGTTCGTGCTGGCGCTGCTGATCGGCATCATCTCCGGCACCTACTCGTCGATCTTCAACGCGGCGCCGCTGCTCGTCGTCTGGCACGAATGGGAAGATCGCCGGCTCGGCCGGCTGCAGACACCCGCGAAGCCCAGCCGCGCGTCGGTCTGACGCTCCAACTGACACCCGGTCCGGCGCCGCATCGGACGCCCGCCGACGTAAGCGCGCGCCAATCCGCGGTGCATCCGCGCGTGACATCCTGAGGCCGTGCTCCAGCCTCGCAGCCGCTGGCTCTTTCCGATCCCCGTCGCCGTACCCCCATCCCTGGTCGATGCCGGCCACGAGCTGGA
>DASSHR010000128.1:0-9480 GCA_035692745.1 Candidatus Limnocylindrales bacterium
GCGGCCTCCACGCCCGCGACCTTCGCCACGTCGAGCGAGGGCGGGAGCACGCCGCCGAGGGCGTTCTCGAGCCGGTAGTCCGCGCCCACCTGGAGGTACGACGCGGCCACCTGCCCGCGATCGAGGCTCGTGCCGACGACCGAGGCGAACGTCCCGAACGCCGCGGTGAGGAGCAGGACGAGCAGCGGCAGGTTCGCGCCGGCGGAATGTCGGGCCACGGTGCGCAGGGCGACCACGGGCACGAACCCGCGGCCCTTCGCGGCGAGCCAGCCCAGCGCACGCACGGGTACGGGATACAGGCGCAGGGCGAGGATGCCGGCCGCGAGGCCGCTGAGGGCGGGCACCGACGCGAGGAGCGGATCCCCGTGGACCGCGCTGCCCACGTCGCCCGAGCCGCTCGACAGCCCGCGCTGCCGGAGCAGCAGGGCCGCGCCGATGGCGATGCCGACGACCGTGAGCTCGAGCACGAGCCGGCGCGGCGAAACCCGGAGGACGGGTGCGTCCTCGCGCTCCAGCTGGCCGAGCGGCTTGCGCGCGGCGGGCCACGCCGCGGCGACCAGGACGAGGACCGCGCCGACGGCCACGGCAGCCGCGAGCACGGCGGAGAGCATGTCCGCCCGGCCGGGGATCAGTGCCACGGCGGCGAGGTAGCCGAGGACCGCCGCGCCGCCGGCGACGAGCAGGGACTCCCAGAGCTGGGTCCCGAGGACGAGCGAGCCCGAGGCGCCGCGACCGCGGGCGAGCGTCAGCGCGGAGCGGCGGCGCCCGGCCAGCAGCAGCGCCACCATCGCGAGCGCGCCGCCGGCCAGCCCGAACGGCCCCACCGCGGCGAGGCTGAGCGTCGACTGCGTGGCCGCGCGCTGCGTGACGAACGCGTTCACGATCCCCGGCAGGCCCGTGATCACCGTGACCTGGTTCGTGCCCGCCGCGTCGGCATTGCCGATGAGCCCGAGGCGCTGCAGGTCGACCTGGAGCTGCTCCGCCTGGCTCGCATCGAACCGGGCGGGATCGATGTTGAGCCGCCACGTGTAGTGGAAGCGCAGCGTGCTGGCGAACAGGTCCGGATAGATGTCGGCGGACACGTAGGCCGCCACCCACGCGATCGGCGCGTCGTCGTTGCCGTGCTGGACGGCGGCGAGCAGGTCGTCCTGGCCGGACCAGTACAGCGAGGTCGCGTCGATCGGCTCGAAGAGACCGACGACCTCCACCTGGGTGGCTGGAGCGCCACCCGGAAGTTGTGGATCAGGCCATCCGCGCCCTCGAGCGTCACGGTGTACCGGTCCCCGACCTTCAAGCCGACCTCGTCGGCCGCGGCCTTCGAGATCGCGACCTCGACCAGCACCGGCTCGGGCGGTGGCCCCGCGTCCGGCACGCCCAGCTCGCGCACGGCGAGCGGCTGGCCGAGGGACACGGGCCAGCGGCCGTCCACGAGCCGCGTCGCGTCCGTGAGCCCGTCCACGTACGACAGGAGCAGCCGCGTCTCGTACTTCGGTGGCCCGGCGATCGGCATGCGGACGCTCGTGATCCGCATCGACTCGCTCCCGACCAGGTGCTTGATCGACGGGGCGATGCCGTCCGTCAGCTCCCTGCCCTTCGCCTGCGGCCCGTCCACGCCCCCGGCGCCGGGGTCGATCGCGGCGTCCATGTTCAGCGCGATGTCGCGCTGGAGCGGCAGCGCCTTGGTGGCCGCGAACCGGAGGGCATCGTCCGAGGCCCGGTTGAAGAGGCGCGGCGCCGCGGCGAACACGAAGCTCGTCGCACCGACCAGCACCGCGATCAGCAGCACGATGCCGACTTCCGTGCGCAGGCGGCGCAGGAGCAGGCCGGCGGCCCACAGTCCGGTCACGGCTATTCCTCGCCCATCCGCAGCGTCGCGCCCACGCGCAGCCGGCGAAGCACGCTCCCGATCACGAGCACCGCGACCGCGAGGGCGCCGGCGCTGGCCAGGTCGAGCGCGAGCACGCGATCCCAGGGCACCTCGATGACCACCGACGGGACCGGGGTGACGCCGCCCTGGGTCACGGTCACGAAGGGCAGCACGAGCCAGGCGATGAGCAGCCCGAGGCCCGTGCCGGCAACGAGGCCGAGCACCACGATCGTCCCGTGCTCGAGCCACAGCGAGCCCGCGAGCTGCCGGCCCGACAGGCCGAGGGCCCGCAGCAGGGCGAACTCGGTGCGCTGCTGGCGAGCGGACACGCCGGCGCTCACGGTCATGCCCACGATCGCGAACAGGCCCGTCGTCACGAAGCCCAGCGTCAGCGCCCCGATGATCCCGAGGGCCACCGGGTCCGTGCTGAGCTGTCGCGCGCGGGCACTCGCCGAGACGAGATCCGGGCGATCGAACGGGGCCTGGGCCAACGTTTGCGCCAGCCCCTCCGCGGCGCCCGGCTGCGCCGCCAGCCACCACTCGTCGACGGCCCGGGTCGGGGTGACCGTCCGGAGGCGGAGCAGGCTCACGGTGCCCTCGTCCGCGATGAGCAGCGGCTTCTGCGGGTCGGTCGTCGGGAAGGTCTCCATCACGCCCACGATGGACAGCCGCGAGAAGCGCCCGGCCACGGACGCGGTGACCACGTCGCCGGTCGTGGCATCGAAGGCCTCGGCGAACGCGCGGTTCACGATCACGGGCATCGCGCCGCCGGTGGCATCGATGCCGTTCGGGAGGAAGCCGAGGACCTCCGAGGCACCGAACGACCCGTTCCCGAAGATCGGGTCCTCCGCGTTGCCCCCACCGAAGAGGACGGTCACGTCCTCGATCCGCGTCGCCGGCACGTCGTCCGGCACCTGGTGGCCCTGGCTGGACGTCGCGGCCCATGGCCCCGCGCCCGCCAGCGGGACCTCGGACCACGGCCCGTCGGCAGCCGTACCGGCCGTGACCGTCGCCACACCGAACGTGGCGTCGCTCGTGAGCGAGAAGTCCGGCAGCCAGACCTCGACACCGAGGCCCGCGATCGACACGGGGCCATCGAGGAGGAGCGGCTGCCCGGACGCGATGCCTGCGTTGAGCGGGATCACGATCACGGTGTCCGGTCCGGCGATGTCGACGAGTCCGGAGCGGAACTGGTAGAGGAGGCCATGGGCGTCCTGGAGCACCACGGACGCCCGCATCTGGATCTTGATGGTGGCCGGGTCCACGGGCACGCTGGTCCCACCATCCGGGTTGGCGTTGTCCTGGATGAACTGGCTCGCGGACCTGATCGTGGCGGTGGGCAGCACCCGCAGGATCGTCGTGCCCTCGGGCAGGGGCGGCAGCTTCGGCTTCGGTCGGGCCGCGGCGAGCGGCTGGAGGAGGTCGGAGAACGGCGTCGCGGTCGCGTCGTCGCGCAGCAGGACCACACCGCCCGCCGTGCGCGCATCGAGCGCGAGGAGATCCGCGGACCCCGCGGCGGCGAACTTCACCCCGTCCGTGATGCGCTCGACCGGCGTCGCGGCGGCCACGTCGGGCAGCTCCGCGATCGCGCCCGCGAGGGACCACGTCGGCAGGCCGGCCTGCGAGGCGGTCGCAGGCATGCGGATGTCCGCGCCGGCCTGGTAGGTCGCCTGGTCCTGCTGCGAGCCCGCCCACGTGGCGGCATACGAGAGCGCGAACACGCCCATGGACACGGCGAGCACGAGGAGCAGGGCGGACCGCGTGTAGCGCAGCGGCCGGCGCGCGAGCTGGCGGGCGCCCAGCGAGGTCAGCAGGCCACGCCCGCGCGCCACGCCGCGCTCCATCAGCTGGGCGACGAGCGGCAGCAGCCGGAGCGCGAGCACGCCGCCGGCGATGAGCCCGATCGCGGGCGCCGCGACGAGCAGCGGGTCCAGCCCGAGCTGGCCCTGCACGGACCGGGTGAGCGGCGCGCCGTACAGCCGGAGCTGCCACAGGGCGATGCCGGTGATGGCGATCAAGACGATGTCGAGGCCCAGGCGCTGCCCGAGTGTCCGCGTCTCCTGCCGCGATCGGCCGCTCTGCTCCTGGGCGAACGCCCGCGCCGCGAGCACGGCCGGCAGCACGAGCAGGACCACGCACAACAGGCCCGCAAAGCCGGCCGCGAGATACGCGGCGGTGGTGATCCTCGGTTCCAGCCGCAGGCCCACGTCCGCCAGCGGCCCGACGCTGTTGAACAGGCCGACGGCCGCGCCGGCGAGCGTCGGGGCGACGACCACGGCCGTGCCGGCGAACACGAGGCCCTCAACCATGGACAGCACCGCGACGTGGTCCATGCCCGCGCCGCGCGCTCGCAGGAGCGCCGTGTCGATGCGCCGGTGGTCGACGAGCAGCGTGGCCATGAGGACGATCGCGTAGCCGGCGAGGAGCGCGAGCTGGGCCATCAGCAGGACGACGCTCGTCCGACTGACGAGGAGGGACCGATCGGCATCCCGAAGGATGCCCGAGAGCTGGGAGTTGATCGCGAACTGCTGGCCGGTGTCGTTGAGCAGCCGGTTTCCGATGGCGTCGATGCTCCGGGCCATCGGCCCGGCATCGTCCACGGCCAGCCGGTCGAAATCGGGGAACACGCGCCAGCGCAGGTCCAGCTCGTCGGCCGAGAGCACCTTGAGCAGGGCCGCGCGCGAGGTCAGCAGCGGCCCGAAGGTCTTGTACTGGTGGTTGTCGTGCAGCCCGCTGACCAGCTCGTCGTCGCCGTTCCAGAAGGGCTCCCCGGGCGTCGTGGCGGTGTAGATCCCGGCGACCACGAACGAGATGCTGGCCTGCCGGCTGCCCGGGTGCGCGATCGCGTCGATCCGGTCGCCGACGTGGAGGCCGAGCGCGTCGGCCGCGGGCTGTGCGATCGCCACGGATGCGTCCGTCGCGGAAGCGTCCTCAGCCGGCCAGGCGCCGGCGACGAGGGTGGCGTGATCCGCGACGCCCTCGAGATAGCCGAGCTCGGCCTGGTCGCCCTGCGCGGCACCGGTCCGGGCCGCGAGGGCGAGCGTCGCGCTGCTCCGCCAGTCGCGAACGACGGAGCCGCCCTGGGCGGAGATGAGGTCCTGGAGCACGGCGGAGACCTTCGCGTCGAGGCCATCGGCGGTCGCGACCTTGTCGTAACGCTGGACCTCGAGGCTCCGGCTCGCGACCGGGGCGTCGCGCAGGGCCCGCTGGAGGCCCGCTTCGGCGGCGGCGGAGGGATAGATGACGCCGGCGGCGAACAGCACCGCGGCAAGCGCGGTGATGAGCCACGTCGCGGCCACGATCGGCCAGTCGGCGCGCATGCGTTGAAGGCTGACCCGCCACACCCCGGCCATCGTTGGGTTCGGTGGTTCCGCGGCCGCTTAGGTGGTTCCGCGGAGGGCGTACGGCCCCGCGTGCTCGATCGTGACGGCCACGAGCGTGCCCAGCCAGCTCGTGGGTCCGGTCAGGTGGACGAGCTTGTTCTGGCGGGTCCGACCGGACAGGTGGATGCGCTCGCTCCCCTGCCCCGCCGGCGCCGCGATCGCCGCAGGGCTCGTGGCCGGCTTGTCCGCATCGACGTGGTCGTGCGACCGCGGCGGCACGATCGTGTCGACGAGGACCTCGACGGTCCGGCCGAGCCACGCCTGGTTGCGTGCCAGCCCGATGGGCTCCTGGAGCGCGAGCAGCCCGTTGAGCCGCCGGCGCTTCACGTCCGCCGGCACGTCGTCGGCGAGGTGCGTGGCGGGCGTGCCGGGCCGCTCCGAGTACGCGGCCGCGAAGACCTGGTCGTAGCGAACGCGCTCGAGCAGGCGCAGCGTGGATTCGTACTGCGCCTCTGTCTCGCCGCAGAACCCGACGATGACGTCCGTGGAGATGGCGATGTCCGGCATTGCGTCCCTGATACGCGCCAGCCGCTCGAAATAGTGCTCGATCGAATACTGGCGGCCCATCCGGCGCAGGACGGCGTCGTCGCCCGACTGGACCGGCAGGTGCAGCGCCTCGCAGACCGACGGGCAATCGCGCATGGCATCGATCAATCGATCCGAGAGGTCCCACGGGTGCGACGTGATGAACCGAAGGCGCGGGATGGCCGGTGTCCCGTCCGCGGTGCGCAGCCCATCGATGGCGCGGATCAGCTCGGCGAGGTCCGGCCGGCTTCCGAGGTCGAGCCGGCGGCCGGCCCAGCGCTCCGTCGTGATGTGCCCGAACCGCGCTTCCGGCGCGAGGTCGTGGCCGTACGAGTTCACGTTCTGCCCGAGCAGCGTGACCTCGCGGTAGCCGTGCGCGGCGATCGAGCGGGCCTCGTCGACGATGTCGTCGAACGGGCGGCTGCGCTCCGGGCCGCGGCTGAAGGGCACGATGCAATACGTGCACGTCTTGTCGCAGCCATAGATGATCGGCAGCCACGCGCTCACGGCGGACCCTCGCCGGACCGCGGCACCCTGGATAGCCGCGGCGCGCGTGCCCGACAGGTTGTCCGCGACCCCCACCTGCGCCCGACCGACGACGGTGGTCGCGCCGATGCTGCCCATCGGCACGTCGAGCCCGGCCGGCAGGCCCACCGGCCCCTGCGCCGAGGCGAGGCCCAGCCGATCGACCAGCTCCGGCTCCTGGTCCGGTCGCAGGAAGAGGTCGACCGCCGGGAACCGATGGCCGAGCCGCTCGTGGTCCATCTCGCGCACGGCGCAGCCGGTCATGACGACGCGCATCGACGCATTGGCGGCCTTGAGCTTCGCAAGCTCGCCCTGGCGCCCGATGACCTTGGCCTCGGCGGCCTCGCGGATGGCGCAGGTGTTGATCACGACGAGGTCCGCGGCGTCCATCGAGACGGCCTCGGGACAGCCCGCCGCCAGCAGGCGCCCCGCCATCTCCTCCGAATCGCTGCGGTTCATCTGGCAGCCGAGCGTCCAGACGTAGAAGCTCGGCAGGGCGCGCGCCTCGGGCCGGAACTCCGCGACGCGGGCGTCGTCGGCCGACGTCGCGTCGCGCGCCTCGGTGGCGGGCGGCGGAGCGATCTCGAGCATCGGGAGCAGGCGTCCGGCGGTCATGGGGCGGCCATCCTACGTGGAGCGGGCGGCTCCCTGCCTCAGGGCGGACCGCACGCCATCGGCGACTTCGTCCGGAACATACAGCTCGGCGTGCGCCTCGGCATACGTCTCGCGATCACCGTGGTAGTCGGAGCCGCCCGTCATCACGAGCCCGAGCCGCTTCGCGATGTCGCGGAGGATGCCCACGGTGCCCTGGTCGTAGGCGCGGTAGTAGACCTCGAGGCCGTTCAGGCCCTCGTCCTGCAGCTCGCGCAGGAAGCCGAGGTGCGCCGGCGCCTCCGCAAAGTGCGCGAGCGACGCGAGCCCACCGGCCTTCCTGATCGCGCGAATGGATTCCACGGCGTTCAGTCCGAGGCGTGGCACGTACGCGGGACGGCCCTTCGACAGGTGCCGCTCGAACGCGTCCTCGACGCTCGTCGCATAGCCGCAGGCGATCAGCGCGCGGGCGATCCGTGGGCGTCCGAGCGCATCCTCGTCCGTGGTGGCGCGCTCTTCCTGCTGCCGTTCGAGTGCCCCGTCGATGGACATGCCCAGGTTCCGCAGGCGGGCGACCATCAGGTCGAAGCGCGCCCGACGCCGTTCGCGCTGCTTGGCCAGGGCCGCCTCGAGCTCCTCGTCGTCGGGATCGACGCCGAGCCCCAGCACGTGCACCTCGCCCTCGCCGAGGGCCGCGGGGTCCGCGAGCACGCTGTTGAGCTCGATGCCCGGCAGGACCTCGAGACCAGGGGGCGTGTCGCCGGCCGCGCGAAGCTCGCGCACGCCCGCGAGGGTGTCGTGATCCGTGATCGCGAGCAGCCGGATGCCCGCCGCGGCAGCCGACGAAGCGAGGTCGGAGGGCGTCAGCAGCCCGTCGGACCGGCAGGTGTGGCTGTGGAGGTCGAGCCGCGACGGCGAGGGTGGCCGCCAGCCGGATCGAGCACGATGCCGATCGACCGCCGAGCTCATCCCTCCCAGACCTGCTGGATGCGCTCGATCGCGAGCGCCCGACCCGTCGCCGGGTCGACGTCGATCTGGGTCGCGTTGAAGATGACCGGCGCCTCGGCGACCTCGAAGCGCGTCGGCAGGCCCGTCAGGAACCGCGGCAGGACGGTGTCCGGGTTGAAGCCGATGACGCTCCACGCGCCGCCGGTGCAGCCGAGATCGCTCTGGTAGGCCGTGCCGGAGCGCAGGATGCGCTCGTCCGCGGTGGGCACGTGGGTATGCGTCCCGACCACGACCGACACGCGACCGTCGAGGTGGACACCCATCGCGTTCTTCTCGGACGTGATCTCGCAATGGAAGTCGACGAGCCGGACCGGCGGCAGCGGCTCGCTCCCCTCCTCCAGCACGGAATCGGCGACGAGAAACGGGTTCTCGATCGGCTGCATGTACGTCCGACCCTGGAGGTTGATGACGGCGAGCTCCGTGCCGTCCAGCGCGTGGTACACGCCGAAGCCCCGGCCGGGCACGCCCGTCGTGCCGTAGTTCAGCGGCCGCAGGATCCGGTCGTTCGAATCGAGCGCGGGGTAGATCTCGCGCTTGTCCCAGATGTGGTTGCCGGACGTCACGACGTCCACGCCGTGGGTGAACAGCGCCTCGGCGGTCGAGACGGTGAGGCCCATCCCGCCGGCGAGGTTCTCGCCGTTAGCGGTGACGAAGTCGATGCCGCGCTCGTCGCGAAGCGCGGGCAGCATCGCCTCCACGGCCTTCCTGCCGGGGCTGCCGATGACGTCGCCGATCATCAGCACGCGGCACGCGCCGCTCGGCCGCGGGGCGTTGCCGTTGGCCGGGTTTCCGAGGACGACGCGGCCCGCCACGCGTGTCCCGTCCGAATCGATGCTCACCGGGTCGAGGGTAGCCGAGCCACCCGCCGGGCCGGCGCCCATACCATCGCGGGGTGAACGAGACCCGCGCGAACGCGCCCGCACCGCTCCTCGGCAGCCTCATCATCATCTCCGCGGCGTGCCTGTTCGCGCTCCTCGGCCCGATCTCGCGCTTCGCCTACGAGCTCGGCGTGTCGCCGTACGCCTTCGTCGCGTGGCGCTCCGGCGTCGCGGCGATCGCGATCTGGCTGCTGGTGTGGATCGGGCTCCGGCGCGGTGGCCGGCTGGTGGGCTGGCGCTCGCTGCCGCCGCGGGATCGGGTGGCCCTCGGGGTCGCGGCACTCGCCGGCGCGTCGCTCGACGCGACGATGTTCCTCGCCTACGAGCGCGTCCCCGTCGCGATCGTCCTCCTGGGCTTCTACCTCTTCCCGGCGATGGTCGCGGCGGCGTCGGCCGTGCTCGGCTGGGAACCGATCGATCGCGGGCGGGGCCTGGCACTGCTCGTGGCGCTCGGCGGCATGGTCGCGGTGGTGGTCGGCGGCGAGGGCGCCGCGGGCATCGGCTCGCTCGATCCGCTCGGCATCGTGCTGGCCATCGGCTCGGCGGTGAGCCAGGCGGTGTTCATCCTCGTCAGCCGCAGCGGGTACCGGCAGGTGCCCACGGACCAGGCGATGGGCGTGGTGCTGCCGGTGTCGGCCACGCTCGGGATCGGGCTGGCGATCATCAGCGGGCGCCTCGCCGACGTCTGGGTGCCGTTCTCGAA
>DASSHR010000129.1:0-3537 GCA_035692745.1 Candidatus Limnocylindrales bacterium
TACTTCCGCTTCGTCCGGAACTGGTTCAGATGCGTGGTCCAATCGGAGCCGCCGGTCGAGTTCGTCGCGCAGCTGCCGTGCCAGCCGCAGACGCAGGTGATCGTCTGCTCGCGGTGCTTGTACTGGTCGATCACGTGGCGCAGCGGCTCGGGCTCGCCGGTGCGATTCGCGGGACGGGTAAGCGACAACGGTCGACCGTTCAAGGGTGTGAGCTCCTGGGCACAGGGCCACTTGCGCCGCGCGTTTGCGGCAGGTTCGGGGACCAGGATTATCGCCGATTCCGGCGATTTCCGCTCGGCAGCTAGATCACCCTGCCGGGATTCAGGATCCCGAGCGGGTCGAGCGCGGCCTTGATCGCGCGCATCGCGGTGACCGCGCCCGCACCTCGCTGGCGCGGCAGCCACGCCTTGCGCACCGTGCCGATCCCGTGCTCGGCCGATACCGTGCCGCCGAGGTCCAGCGTCGCCTGGAGCATCTCGCCCTGGACCTCGAGCGAGTGACGCATCGCGTCGGGATCGTCGCGGTCGAACAGCAGGTGGGGATGGAGGTTGCCATCGCCGGCATGACCGAACGTCGCGCAGCGCATCCCGTGGGCGGCGGCGATCCGTTCGATCGCCGCCAACAGGTCGGGCACGCGCGACCTGGGCACCGCGACGTCCTCGGACATCCGGACGGTCCCGCGCCGCTCCAGCGCGTCGAAGGCGAGGCGGCGGGCCTGGCGCAGCCAGTCGGCCTCCGCGGCGTCGGCCGCGCGCACCACCGAGGAGGCCCCGGCCTCCGCGCAGGCCGCCTCTGCGGCGTCCATCTCCGCCCCCGCGGCCGCGCCCGGCGCATCGGATTCCACCAGGAGCATCGACGCCGCCTCCCGATCGAGGCCCAGCGAGAACGCGTCGTCGACCGCGAGGATCGTCTCGTGATCGAGGAGCTCCAGCGTGACCGGCACGAGCCCGGATCGGGTCATCGCCGCCACCGCCGCCCCCGAGGCGACGAGCGTGGGGAAGAACGCGAGGAGCGTCGAACGCGGGCCGGGCAGCGGCCGCAATCGCAGCGTGGCCTCGGTGATGATCCCGAGCGTGCCCTGGCTGCCGATCATGAGGTGCGTCAGCGAGTAGCCCGCCGTGTCCTTCACCGTACGACCGCCCGTCCGGATCACCATCCCGTCGGCCATCACGACTTCGAGCGCGAGCACCCAATCGCGCGTCTGGCCGTACTTCACACAGCACAACCCACCGGCATTCGTGCCGAGGTTGCCGCCGATGGACGAGGTCTCGTAGCTCGCGGGGTCCGGCGGGTAGAAGAGCCCGTGCTCGGCGACTGCGCGCTTGAGCTCGGCGTTGACGACGCCCGGCTGCGTGACCACGCACAGGTTGTCGGCGTCGATGTCGAGGATGCGGTCCATGCGCATGAGCGAGATCGTGAGCGCGCCCTCGATGCCCGCGGCGCCCCCGGACAGCCCCGTGCCGGCGCCGCGCGGCACGACCGGGAGTCGATGCCGACTGGCCGCGGCGAGGATCGACGACACCTCGGCCGTGCTCGTGGGCAGTGCGACCGCCCCCGGCAGGCCCGCAGTGAGGTAATCCGTCTCGTCGAGCCGGTACGACTCGCGATCGATCGCGTCCGTGAGGATCCGCAGGTCCGGCGCGCTCGCGCGGAGCTCGTCGAGCACCGCCGCGAGGGCCGACGCGGGGATCGCTGGATCGTCCACGGGGTGCACGAGTTGATCGTAGCCGTCGCGGAGGTACGATCCGCGCCGTGTCTTCCGTGGCCGGTCGACCACGCCGCGGCCGCTCGGCCTCCGCGATCGCGGTCGTCGCGGCGGGCCTGATCATCACGCTCGCGGGCTGCAACATGACGACCCGGATTCCCAGCTCGACGCAGGCGGTCGCCGGCGAGACGGATGTCGGGGCCACGCCGGTCGCCGCGCGCACCGGCGCACCAGCGGGAACCGGGCTGCCCGGCCCGGATGCGACGACGCCACCGGACGGACCGAGCGCCACACCGGAGACCCCGCGCGTGACCTCGATCGAGCCCGGGATCGTCGATCGGTCGAGCGTCCAGGTCACCGCGACGTACCGCGTCAACGCGGCCATCACGGTGCGCTCCGGTGCGCTCGACGTGAGCACGGCGATCACGGTTCGCAACGATTCCGGCGCCGGGATCGATCGGCTGGAGCTCAACACCATCGCCGCGCGACTGGGCGGCATCTCGATCCTCGGCACGACCGTCGACGACGCGCCGGTCCAGGCCGCCGTCGACGACCAGACGATCAGCGTGCCGCTCGGCGGCGTCCTGCCGACCGGCGCCACGACCGTCGTCCGGGTCGAATACCGGGCGGCCCTGCGCAAGGGCACCACCGGATCCGACTGGATGTTCAGCCGCTCCGGCGGCGTCCTGGCGCTGTATCGATGGATCCCGTGGGTCAGCGTCGCGACCCCGTTCGATCGCCCGAACAGCGGCCAGCCGTTCGTGACGGCGTCCAGCCCCGAGGTGGGCGTCGAGATCCTGACCGACGAGCCGATGGTCCTCGCGGCGCCCAGCGCGGACCTCGACGAGTACGCCGCGGGCAGTGGCAAGGCCTGGTCGTTCACGGTGACCAACGTGCGCGACGTCGCGCTCGTGCTGGCGCCCGAGTTCCGCGTCGCCCACGGCAAGGCCGACGGCGTGCCTGTCCGCGCGTTCGCACGACCGGGCGGGCCCTCGGCGACGCAGCTCCTCGACTTCGCGGTGGCCGCGGTTCGGGCCGAGGCAGACCAGCTCGGCATGGCATTCCCGGCCGCCTCGATGACGGTGGTCGACACCCCCGCTGGGGTGGGCCTCGAATCGCCGGGCATGGTCTGGGTGCCGCGCCGGCTCGACACCCGGAACCGGACCTACGCGATCTACCAGGGCGTCGCCCACCAGTGGTTCTACGGGCTCGTCGGCAGCGACCAGCGCACCGAGCCATTCGCCGACGAAGCGCCGTCCGACCTCCTTGCGCGGACGGTCCTCGGCACCCTGCGCGCGTCGCGCTGCGGGCAGGTCGCGCTCGACCGGCCGATCACGAAGTACGCGAGCAGCTGCTACTACGAGCAGGTCTTCGTCCAGGGCGGCCGCGTGCTCGACGATCTGCGGCGGCGCATGGGCACCGACCGGTTCTGGGCGGCCCTGCGCGCCTACATCGACGAGTACCGCGACGACATCGGCGGCACGCGCCGGCTCCTCGAGGCGCTGCGAGCGGGCACGAAGGTCGACCTGCTGCCCGTGCTCCGGAGCCGCTTCCCGACCCTGTACTGATCCGACCCTGCCGCGGCGGCGGCGCAGGGACCGCGGGCGCCGGCGCTACGCCTGGAGCAGAGGTGTCCCGGCGCCGACGCGGCGATCCGCGGCGAGCGCCTGCGGCATCTGACGGAACGACGGCGGCAGCATGGGCCGCCACGCCTGCCACGCGGCAACGAGCCAGCCGGCGACGGCGCGCTGCCGGAAGCCCCATGGGAGCCCGTAGCCGTCACGGACGGCAGCCGGCAGCAGCCCGATCGAGGGCCAGAACAGCCAGCCGTA
>DASSHR010000130.1:0-4594 GCA_035692745.1 Candidatus Limnocylindrales bacterium
GCTCCGCGCGGCCGAATGCCCACAGGCCGAGCGGGATGAACAGCGCGCCCATCACCAGCAGCGGCCAGATGTCTGTCCACAGCGCCGTCAGCGGCACACCGTCGATGAGGCCCTTGCGGACGCCATCGAGGGCATACGTCGCCGGCGAGATGTGCGACAGCGCCTGCATCCAGCCCGGCAGCACGTCGATCGAGTAGTAGACGCCGCTGATCAGCAGCAGCACGGACTGCAGGACGAAGGCCATCTGCATGCCCCGCTCCACGAACAGCAGCGGCAGGATCGCGGCGAGCATGGCCACGCCGACCAGGCTGAACGAGCCCAGGAGCATGAACGCCACGATCGTCGCGACGTTCGCCTGCGCGAACGACAGCTCCGGGAAGAAGAGCACGACCGCGACCAGGATCGCGGCGGTGTGGATCAGCCCGAAGATCATGGCGTACGCCACCGCGCCCAGCAGGTGGGTCGAGCGGTGGACGGGCGCCATGAACGTGTACTCGAGCGTGCCTTCCCAGCGTTCGATCTGGATGGTCTCGGCGATCCAGCTGAACACGACGGAGAGGTAGTTCCAGAAGGTCGCGCCGACGATGAGCGTCATGAGCAGCCGGGGATCGCCGGCCTGCGCGCCGATCAGCGAGATCGACAGGGCGCCGGCCGCGGAGTAGACAAGGAACGCCAGCTCCCAGCCCCAGTACCGACGGGACAGGAAGAAGTTGCGCTCGATGAAGGCGTACGAGGCGCGGACCTCATGCGCGAGTGCGGACATGGGAGAGACCCTCTGGGAGAGGGCTGGCTCGGCCCTCATCGGGACCGAGCCAGCCTGGGCTGCGGCTCGGCCGCGATCCGGGACCCGATCTCGACGATCGAACGCCCGATGGCGCGGCGAACCGACGGCTGGGGCATGGCGCGCTGCGCCCGACGGACGCGGATTCGCTTCCGAATCTCGCGCTCGCGGTCGCGCTGCGCCGCCCGCAGATACTGCTCGTTCAACATGGCACTCACCTCCTCTCGTTCTTAGTCGTCGTCGGACTCGTCTTCCTCGACGTCGTCGTCGAGGGACCGGCCCGTGTAGGTCATGAACACGTTGTGCATCGTCGGTGCCTCGCCGTGGCGCTCCGCGACGAGTCGCTTGAGCGCGTCCGGCGAGCCCTGGGCCACGACCCGGCCGTCGTTGAGGACCACGATCTCCTCGCAGAGGCGCTCGGCCTCGTCGAGATCGTGCGTGGTCAGGACGATCGACGCGTCATGGGTTCCCAGGATCTCCTCGATGAAGGACTGGACCTCGAGCTTCGAGCGCGGATCCAGCCCGGTTGTGGGCTCGTCGAGGAGCAGGAGCGTCGGGCTGGTGAGCAGCGCTCGCGCGATCGCGACCTTCTGCTGCATCCCTCGGCTCATCTGCTCGAGCGGCCGGCCAAGGCGCTTCCGGGCGATGCCCAGCCGCTCCGTGATCCGGACCGCGTCCTCGCGGGCCTTGGCGATGTCCATCCCGTAGAGCCGCGCTGCGAACAGCAGGTTCTCCATCGGGCTGAGCTTCTTGAAGAACGCCGCGTCCACGCTCACCCGGTTGATGAGGCGCTTGACGGCCATCTCCTCCTTCTCGATGTCGTGGCCGAACACCTCGACCCGGCCTTCGTCGATCGTGAGCAGACCCGAGACGAGCCTGATCAGCGTCGACTTGCCCGAGCCGTTGGCGCCGAGGATCCCGACCGTGCTGCCGCGCTCGAGGCGCAGTGACACGTCCGCGATCGCCGTCACCGGCGGGCGCTTCCGGGAAACCTGGAAGCGCTTCGTCACGTGATCGACCAGCAGGGCGGGGAGCGGCGGCACCGTCGCGGGTGTCGGGTCCGTGCCCGGCTCCGAATCCGTTGCCGGGCTCGGGTCCGCTGCAGGGATCGGCAGCCGCGCAGGGTCGATCGCTCGGTCCTGCGTCATCTTCGGTTCCTGGAGCATCGTGCTCGGCATTGGTGGTTGACCTCTGGCTGGGGGCGGCGATGAACCTCACGAAACGGCAACGAGCCGCTGAGCGGACCCGGCGCTGGGCGGGTGGCTCGCGGCTCGTCGTGGGTTCCCCTGTGCAGCCGGGGAACAAACAAAGAACCGTGGGCCCTGGGCCCACGGTCCGTGGTTGCTGCGTGAGGGCGGGTCTCCCGCCGATCAGCTACCTGGAAGTGGGCACAGTCCTCCCGTAACCGTCCACGCCGATAGGCGCAACGATCACGCGGGTGAGCAGCGTCGTGCTGTTCATCTGATGCCGCCTCCGATAACAGGTTCCGGTCGTGGTGGGCGATGCCGCCCGGCGTCCGGAGTCGGGAAGCGTAGGGGCCGCGCCGCGGCGATGTCAACCTGATCGGGAATCGGCCTCGCCGCGCTCATCTGCGGCTCGGCTAGGCTCCCAAGCGTGACCGATCGCGCGGATCCCCAACCTGCCGGCGGCCCCGCCAGGGCCCCCGGCGCCGGCGAGTCGCTCGTCGGCCTGATCGCCCGCGGGGTGCTCGATGCGGAGCTCGCGGCGCTGGTGTGGGTGCTCGTCGAGGCGCGGATCCCGGTGGTCGTCGCGGCGCCGGAGGGCCGAAGCGGCGCCGGGGGACAGCTGCTGGCGGCCGTGCTGGGCTCCATCCTCCCGGACGAGCAGCTCGACCCGCTCCTTTCGCCGATGGGCGCCGCGGGAGCCGGCAACCTCGTCCGGGGCCGGCGTGCCGGCGGCGTCCTCGAAGCCCGATCGCTCAGTGAGGTCCGCCAGCGACTCGGCGGCGGGCCCCTCCCCCTGAGCGAGGACCAGCTGACATTTCTCGGGACCGTCCTCGTCGTCGGTGAAGAGGGGGAGTCCGCCGGCGGGCGGCGCGGCAGGCTGCGCGTGACCGCCGCGCACTACGTCCGGCCGCTGGCGCGCGACGCGCACGGCCATCCGCAGCGGCTCGATCCGGCGGTCCTCGCGACCTGGGACGACCGGCTCGGCAGGTACGAGCACTTCGCGTGGGGCGTGATCCCGGAGATCGCGGCGCGGCTCAAGCGACGGACGGGCGACCTCGAAGCCGACCTCCACCACCGGCGCGACGACCTGGCCGGGCTCGCCAAGGCCGGCGTCACCTCCCTCGACGAGGTACGGCGCCTGGTGGCCGGCTACCGGGTCGGTTGGGGCGGAGGCCACGCACACGAGGGCGAGACGGAGCACAAACCCCACTGAAAAGGGCGCATCCTAGGGAGCGATCACACTGGCTTCGCGCAACTGAGGAGGCATGGAGTTGAGCCTGTTCGCGATCATCCTGTTCCTGCACGTCCTGGGCGCCATCGCCGCGTTCGGGTCGAGCTTCACCGCCTTCCCGGCGATCGGGGCGGCGGGTGGCAAGGAGCCGATGCACGGCAACTTCGCTTTGCGGGTCACCGAGACGATCGCCAATCGCGTCTGGATCCTGGCGTTGATCCAGGGCGTCACGGGCGTCCTGCTGATCATCGTCGGCAGCGTTGACCTCACGAAGGCGCTCTGGCTGGACGTCGCCATCGTGCTCTACATCGGGGCCCTGGCGTTTTCCTACTTCCGCCAGACCCCGACGCTCGCGAAGCTGATCGAGATGTCCTCGACGCCTCCGCCGCCGCCGGCGGCCGGCGCGGCGCCGTCGGGACCGCCGCCGGCGTTCATGGCCCTCGTCAAGCAGGTGCAGCAGGGCGGGATGATCCTCGGGCTGCTGATCGTCGTCATCGTGTTCCTGATGGTGACGAAGCCCTTCTGACGCGCGACTGCCGGGCACCGACGCGCGACTGCCGGGCACCGACGCGCGACCGACGCGCTCGCCACCAGGTTCGCCGGGGTCCCCGACGGGTCCCGGCGATACCATTTCGTCATGCCCGACGTCGCTTCCAGCCCTGCCGACCTGCTCTCGCGCCTGACGGGAATCCTGCACGTCCACGATGGCGCGCTCGAGATCGTCGATGCGGCGCGGTTGCGCGCCGACGGCATTCGGGATCTCGCCTGGACCGCGGCATTCGCCACGGATCCGGCAACGATCGAGGCGGCGCAGTGGATCGTCTGGGAGGCGGCGCAGCAGCTCGGCGCGCGCTCTGCGAGCATCCACGAGCTGTACATGGCCCGCGCGCGCGGCGAGATCTCCGGCTTCACCGTTCCCGCGATCAACATCCGCGCCCAGACGTTGGACATGGCCCGGATCGCGTTCGAGACCGCCGAGACCTATGACGTCGGCGCGCTGATCCTCGAGCTCGCGCGGAGCGAGCAGACGTACACGTTCCAGCGGCCGATCGACTATTCGACTGCCGTCCTTGCCGGCGCGATCGCCGCGGACTGGCGGCACCCGGTGTTCCTGCAGGGCGACCACTACCAGTTCAACGCCAAGAAGTACGCCACGGACCCGGAAGCCATGACCGAGGAGATCCGGCGCGCGTGCCGGCTCGCCGTCGACGCCGGGTATCGGAACATCGACATCGATGCGTCGACGCTCGTCGACCTGTCGCGCGAGGACGTCGACGCCGAGCAGCGCGACAACTACGAGCGGACCGCAGAGCTCGCGGCCCTGATCCGGACGCTCGAAGCCGACGGCGTGACGATCTCGATCGGTGGCGAGATCGGCGAGGTCGGCAAGGAGAA
>DASSHR010000131.1:0-8235 GCA_035692745.1 Candidatus Limnocylindrales bacterium
ATGACCTCGAGGCGCTGCGCCGCCGCCTAACCGAGGCCGGCGTCACGATCCGGGTCGACGATGCCGACATCGGCGTCCGGCGCTTCCACGCCTTCGACCCATTCGGGAACCGGCTCGAATTCGTCGATCGGCGCGATGGGGGCTTCACGACCCGCACGTAGTCCGATTGGCGACTGGCCGGGCCCACCGCCGATTGCATACTCTCCCGCGATGCGCGCTGCCCGCCGAATCACGCTCGGCGTCTCCATCCTTGCCGTCCTGACGGCCGTCCTGCCGTCGGTCGCCGCGGCCGAAACGGTCGCGAACCTCGTCGCTCGCGCAACCAATGCAAACGGCTGGGCGATGACGTGCACGGCAAACGCCGACCAGGTCAACTGCTCGAAGACCACGCGCCTCGGACCATGGGCGATGCAGGTCAAGCCCGCCACGGGACCGATCGCGTCGGTGATCACCGGCGAGCAGAAGGCGACCCTGCCCCTGGACGCCACGGCCATCTCGTGGATGACCGACATGCACCAGTTTGCGTGCGGTGACCCGAAGACCTGGGACGCCTTCGTGACGAAGGTCGGCTCGTTCACGAAGCCGGGCACGGAGACCACGCAGGACATCGGCACGTGCTCGGCAACCGGTGGCCTCTATGGCGGCGCGACCGCGCCGGCGGTCTATCGAGTGGTATCCATCCAGCTGCCGCCACCCACCGTGCCGCCCACAGCCCCGCCCACCGCGACACCCGGGCCGACGGCAACTCCCGCCGCAACCCCGACGGCGACGCCGAAGCCAACGCCCGCCGCCACCATCACCACGCACCCGACGCCCACGCCGGCGCACACGCCGGTTGCCGACGCGACCGGGACTCCTGCACCGACGCTCTCGCCATCGGTTACACCGACCGAGACCGTGGCGCCGTCGCCGAGCCCGATCGTGGCCGGCGAGCAGACGAGTCCCCCGACGCCTGGTGCGACGACCCCGGTCGCCGGTCCCGCCGAGCCGACGCCGGCGCCCACCCCTGCCCCGACCGCGCCGACCTTCGAGCAGTCCGTGCTCGGCATCACGGACGTCGACACCGACACCGGCGACATCGGGGGGAGCCTGCTGCTCGCGCTGCTGATGCTGCTGATCATCGGGTTCGCCGGGGAGCTGTTCAACAACACCGTCGAGAACAACTACTCCACGATCGCCGGCTGGCTCAAGAAGGGCCCGTTGGGCGCCCTCCGGAACCTCGGCGGCTCGGTCCTCGGCGAGGCTCGGATCGGGTTGGTTGCGTTCCTGCTGCTCACCGCCCTCGTGAGCTGCTTCGTGGACCCGCACTTCGGCCTGGACCCGCGGTCGCTCGGCGAGTTCCTCGGCTTCCTCATCGGGCTCGTCATCGTGCTGATGAGCTTCAAGCTGCCGCCGATGCTGGCGCACCGCCGCCGGACGGGCGATCTCGGCCGCTTGCGACCGCTGCCGTGGGCCCTCGCCATCGCGGCCCTGTTCGTGCTGATCTCACGGATCGCGAACCTGCAGCCGGGTTACCTGTACGGGATCGTCCTCGGCGCGATCTTCGTGAAGGAAGTCTCGCCCCGCGAGGAAGGTCGGGAGACGTTCTTCGGCTCGCTCTGGACGCTTGGCGCAGCGGTGCTGGGCTGGATCGGGCTGACGTGGGTCCACGGGCTCGGGCTGAGCTCACAGGATCCCGTCGTGACGCTGTTCGCGACGGCCTGCGCGGCGGTGGCGGTCGCGGGCCTCGAGGCGACGGCCTTCGGGCTGATGCCGATGCGGTTCATGCCCGGCTACGCCGTCTACCGCTGGAACCGGGTCGCGTGGGCAACGCTGTGGGGCCTGAGCCTGTTCGGGTTCCTGCACATCCTGATCGCGCCGAGCTCCGGATACGTCTCCCAGCTCTCGCCGTCGGCGTTCGCGGCAGCCCTCGGCGTCTTCGCCGCGTTCGGCGCGGTTTCGATCCTCACGTGGGGCTACTTCCGCTTCCGGCGCCCGACGCCGGCGCTCGACGTCCGGTTCGACTAGCCCAGGAACGCCTCGAGCTTCGCCATCGCTTCGGGCAGGTCCGTTCGGCCGAGGCCGATGCGGAAGTGGGAATCGCCGCTGCCGAACGCCGTCGAGGGGAGGAGCAGCACGCCCGTCGACTCGACAAGGCGGGCCGTGAAGCGATCCGCCGATGCACCAGCAGGGCCATCGGCGACCAGCCTGGGAAAGCCGGTCGAGCCGCCACGCGGCCGAACCCACGTGAAGGCATCGGCGCGGCGCGCGAAGAATGCGTCGAGGATCTGGAGGTTCGCGGCCACGATCTCGCGCGATCGAACGAGCACGCGGTCCCGCGCGCGCAACGCGATCAGCGCCAGCACCTCCGACGGCGCCGACGAGCAGATGGTCGTGTAGTCCTTCAGCCGCGCGCCGCGCTCGAGCACGCCACGATCCCGCGTCGCGAGCCAGCCGATGCGCAGCCCGGCCATCGCGAACGATTTCGACATGACGCCGATCGACACGAAGCGTTCGTCGAGGTCGGCGCCCGCGGGCAGCGTCTCGGCGCCGTCGTGCTCCAGGAACCGGTACACCTCGTCGGCCACCAGCCGGATCCCAGCGTCGGCGCACGCCGCACCAAGGTGCCGCCACTCCTCGACCGTCGGCAGCATCCCGGTCGGGTTGTGCGGCGCGTTCACGACGACCATCCGCGTCTCGGGCCGGAACGCCCGAACGAGCCGGTCGACGTCGAGCGACCAGCCGTCCTCCTCGCGCAGCGCGTGGAGGCTGACCTGCGCCCCCGCGGCGCGCGCCACCTCGTAGAGCGACTGGTAGCCGGGCCACGTCACGATGACGTGGTTGCCCTCCTGCAGCGACGTCGACAGGAGGCAGAAGATCGCCTCCTCGGCGCCCGCGAACACGAGCACGTCGTCGGCATCGACGTGGTCGTACAGCGCCGCGATCTCGCGCCGCAGCAGCGGGTGCCCGGTGGATTCCGTGTAGCCGAGCTTGAGCCTGCTCCACAGCGCTGCGCTCTCGTCATCGGCGAGCGCGAGCAGGTCGGCCATCGACCAGCCCTCGACGTCGCTGGCGCACAGGACGTGCTGGACCGCGAACTCCCAGCGGGCGAAGTAGCGTTCGAGCGCGAAGTCGGCGATCCGCATCGGCGCGGATGATGCGCCGTTCCCCGGCGGCAGGCTGGATCAGTCGCCGCCGCACACGAGCCCGTGGCCGATGGGGCTGAGGTTCTCCAGCTCGTCGGTCAAGGACACGATCGTGGCGATCTCCTCCGGACTGGTGCCGCCGAGCGCGCCGATCACGTCCGGCAGCGCGGACATGGCAAGGCTCTGCAGCAGGTTGCAGCCAAGCTCGTTGAGGCTCAGGAGGTCGGACGGAAGGGGCACGCTGCCGTCCTCCAGGGTCGCGATCGCGACCGTCGCCGCACCCAGCTTCTTGAGCTTCGTCGCCTCGAGCGTGAGCCAGGCGCCGCCGGCAAGCGACAGCCCGCCGAACCCGAGCAGCCCGGCCACGTCGTTGTAGACGCCAGCCATGGTGAGCGTGCGGTCGATCTGGTCGAAGACCCGCTTGATCTCCTCCACCTCCTCCGCCCCGCCGGCGCCGTTCCACAGGACTCCGAACAAGCTGCCATTCGCGCGGTCGAAGTACCAACCGGCGAGGTCGGCGGACTTCGGGATCACCGCGAGGCGTGGCTGGCTCCCGAAGCCATCGATGACGCGCGCGACCGCATCGATCTTCGGACGCTCGACGCCGAGCGGCGTGAGCACGTCGAGGATCGATCCGGGCGCAACCACGAGCGCCTCGCGCTGCATCGACGCGATCGTGCTGGACGGGAACGCCGCCGCCTCGGCGAGGGCGAGCCGGGCGGTGCGCCGCGCCGTCGTCTGGAACGCCCGAACGGGGTCGGATTCGACCGTCGCGAAGGTGGTGTGCGGCAGGATGTCGACGCCCGTGTGCCGGTGCAGGTTCTGGGCGTCGGGATCCGGCCGATCGATCGATGTGTGGAGCGTCATCCGGAGGTTCGTCTCGAACGTCAGCGGTCCGGCGGCGTCATCCAGGGGCACGGAGGTGGCGTGCAGGGTTCGCGGCCGCGCTCCGATGCCCTTGGCGAGCGCGGCAATCAGGTCTGCGCTGGTCTGAGCGGTGCCGAGCGGCCCCGCGGACACGGCCATCGACAGCGCGTCGTCGAGCTGGACCGCCGGCGATGGGCAGCCTGCCTCGACCTGGATCGAATACGCCCCGAACAGCGCCGTGCGGACCTCGTCGACCTGGGCCTGCGTGATCACGGCGGGGTCCGTGCCGGGCTCGACGCCGGCCAGCGTCCGGCGGGCGCGGATGACGCCGAAGTCGACCTCGAGATACAGCCCGGCGAGGACCGGCGGCCGGGCGCGGACGGTCGGTGGCGGGACGTCGTATTGCGCCTGCGTCGCGATCGACGGGTTCCCGATCACGCGCATCCCGACGTGCCTCGTGGCAGCGCCGTCGGTCGGGGCGGTGTAGGTCAGGTGATACGGCGACGGCGGGATCGCGGCGATCGCGGTTCGGACGGCCTTCACCGCCGACGCGCTGTCCGTCACGGGTGCCGAGCCAAGCCGCCCGGCCTCGCCGAGCTTCGCGAGCATCGGCGCGTCGACGTTGCCGACCCCGAGCGTGAACACCGGTGGACCGACCCGGACGCGGCTCAGGAACTCCGGCTTCGGGTCGGTCTGCTTGACGTTTTCGATCCAGTCCGCCGTCTCGGCGTCGGTGATGAGCACGATGGCGGTCGGACCGAACCGCGCCGCGTCCGCCAGGCAGCGCCAGATGTCCGAGCCGAGCACGAGGACCTCGCTGACGTTCTTCTCGAGCAGGTCGAGGTCGGCCGTCCACTCGTCGAACGCGGCCGCCTGGACCCCGTAGACGCCGGTGCCGCGGAACGTGGCGGTCGGATACGTCTTCAGCACGTCCACCGCGATCGCGCGCGCGACCTTGCCCATGGCTGCGCCCCGGAACTGGGTGGGAATGCTGTCCGAGCCGTCGATGAGGAACATCACCCGCGGCGCCTCGACGTGCGTCTGGCTGATCGTGAAGCCGACGCCCGCGCCGTCCTCGGTCAGGCGGAATGCCGCAGCCGGAAGGCCTTCGACGAGCCGGCCCGCGGCATCGCGGGCATCGAGGTCGCACGCGATCGTGGGGAATGCCGCTGGATTCGGACGGATGGTGAGGGAGGCAACGCTCGCGAGGAGCGCGGGGTCCGGCGTATCGCTTGCTGCGATCTCCGCGGTCCCGACGCGCACGATCCCGTCCGCCGCGTCGAGGTCCACGAGCTGCCCGCTCAGCGTGATCGGCTTGCCGCCGGTGGTGAGGCTCGCCATCGTCTGCGCGTCCATGTCCGGCCCGCGCACCGTGATCATCGGCCGAAACACGCCGACGTCGACCGGTTTCGCGACGAGCATCGCGTCGAGCGAAGGGAGCGCGGGTGGGGTCGCGACCACGATGTCGCGGCCCACGGCGGCCGCGGCGTCGATCGCCGCGTCCACGAGGATGAACTGGGCCACCGTGTTCTGGGTCGTGACGCCGAGCAGGCGCACCCCGATGGGCGGAACGCCCGGTGGCTGGACAAATCCCGTGGGCATCGTCCCGAGCGGCCGGAGCCCGGAGCCAGTCCACGGCTCGGCGACCTGCTTCTCCGCGCCCTCCGTCACGAGCACCATCGGCAACGCGGTGATCGGCGCGTCGCGGTAGGGGCGCTCCGCCGCGACGTCGAGCCCGGCGGCGTCGATCGCGGAGAGCAGGCTGTCGGCAAGCGCGGCCGCGTTCGCGCCGGCGGGATCCAGCGCAGCCTGCGCGGGTGCCTGCGCCGGGAGGTCGAGGAGCTGGCGAACGGCGGCGAGTCGCTGGGGCGTGATGTCCGGCGCGAAGGCCTCGCGGACGACGCGCTTGAAGTAATGGGCGCCGCTGCCGAGATCGGCGGGCGCGCCGGGCGTGGCAGCGACGAGGTTCGCGACGTCCACCTCGACGACCTCGGCCCGACGGCCCGTCTGCCGGAGCAGGTCCGCGAGGAGCTCCGCCTTGTCCCGGAACGTGCCCGCACCACCGCGGAGCGTTCCCCGAGCCCCGAAGCGCATCCGGTTCACGGTGTCGCCCGGGCTGTCGTCGGCCGCGGGGTACGTCGTGATCCGGTCGCGGACGAAGTCGATGATGGCGTCCGGATCGCCGGCCGTCACGAGCGCCGCCGCTGCGCGAGGCAGGTGGTCCGGGCTGCCGCGCACCGCGCGCAGGAGCTCCGCGTACGCGCCGGTGCCATCGGTGAGCGGCGCCTGGGAGCCGGTGCTGCCGCTGCCTTCCGGCCCGCTGTCGGGGCCGTTGCCGTTCGGCCCGGTGCTCGGGACGGCCTTGGATTCGCAGGCTGCGACGAGCGCCACCGTCGCGAGGCCCGCGCCGGCGAGGAACCGCCGGCGGCTGATCCCAGCCGGGGGCGAGGGCGGCGCCTGCGGCTCGGGCCGGATCGGCATCGGGCCGGACGATAGCAATGCGATTCGACCGCCGCTGGCCGATCCCACACGGTCGCGGGCTAAACTCGCCGCCGTGACGGACACGATCGCGATCGTCGGCTCGCCCACCGCCCTCGGTGGGCACTTCGGCGGCATGGAGCAGGGTCCGGCGGCGCTGCGGGCGGCGGGTCTCGTCGATCGTCTGCGGGCGCTCGATGCCTTCGGCTCGACGACGTTCGTCGATCACGGCGATGCCCCCAACGATCCCGGCTGGGCGCCCGACGACCACCCGACGATGAAAAACCGCGATCGGATCATCGAGTACCTGCCGCGCTTGTCGGCGCGGATCGGAGCGGCCTTGGCGGCCGGCGCCGGGGAGGGCGGCCGCGAGCCGCGGCTCCTGATGCTCGGCGGCGACTGCACGACGCACGCGGCCACGATGGCGGCCCTCAAGGCGCACTCGCCGGCAGCGCGGCTGGCGATCGCCTGGTTCGACGCCCACGGCGACTTCAACGTCCCCGAGACCACGCCCTCGGGCAACGTCTGGGGCATGCCCTTCGCCATGCTCTGCGGCCGCGGCGACCCGGGCCTCGTCGGCTCGGTCGGCGGCCCGACGGTCGCCGAGGAAGACGCGGCCCTCATCGGCGCACAGGTGCTCGACCAGGACGAGTCGCGGATGCTCAACGCGTCGGCGGTGGCGCAGTTCGGCGCCGGCATGCTCCGGGGCCGCGCCGGCCTCGCGGCGCTGGATGCCTGGGCGCGGGTCGTCGGCGAACGCTGCGATGGGCTGTACATCGCGTTCGACCTCGATGCGATCGATGCGTCCGAGGGCATCTCCGTGTCCATGCCCGAGCCGGACGGTCTCTCGGTCGACACCGCGGCGGAGTGCCTGCGGATTCTCGCCCGCAACAACCGCGTCCTCGGCTTCGGTCCGACCGCGACGATGCCGCACGACGCCGTCGACATGAGCCACCACACCGACATCGTGGTGCGCCTTGCCGAAGCGGCCCTCGGGTAGCCGCCACCCCGTGGCGCGCTCCATCGTGTTCCTCCACGGCGCCTGGGTCACCGCGACCTGCTGGGAGCGGATGCAGCCCTGGTTCGAGGCCCGCGGCTATGCCTGCATCGCGCCGAGCTGGCCGGGCAAGGACCGCCCGGTCGAGGCCATCCGCGCCGATCCGTCGCCGCTCGTGGGGCTCGGGATCTCGGAGATCGTGGCGTCGTACGAGCAGGTCGTGCGCGAGCGGACCGCGGCCGACGGCGCGCCGCCCATCCTCATCGGCCACTCGTTCGGCGGGTTGTTCACGCAGATCCTGCTCGATCGCGGGCTCGGCGCGGCCGGCGTGGCCATCGATCCAGCGCCGCCGAAGGGCGTCTGGCCATTCGAGCCGACGGCGTTTCGCGCGCTGTTCGGCGCCCTGACGCGGTACCTGTTTGGGCGACGCGTCGTACGCTGGTCGTTCGGCAGCTTCCGCTACGCGTTCGTCCATTTGCTCCCGCTCGACGAGGCGCGGGCTGCCTACGAACGCCACGTGGTCCCGGAGACCGGCCGGATCTTCTTCCAGAGCGCGATCGCGATGCTCAACCCGCGATCGCCAACACGGGTGAACTTCCGGAACGGGACCCGGGCGCCGCTGTTGATCATCGCGGGCGGCTCCGACCGGATCGTGCCGCCGGTGATCAACCGACGGAACGTGCGCGCCTACGCGAAGTCCACGGCGAGGACGGATTTCCGCGAGTTCCCCGGCCGCGTGCACTGGATCATCGCCCAGGACGGCTGGGA
>DASSHR010000132.1:0-1553 GCA_035692745.1 Candidatus Limnocylindrales bacterium
GCTCGTGATCCTCGGCGCGGTGGGCGTCGCCGTCCGGCTCGCCGCGATGGGCATCCCCGCGGTCTGCCTGGACCCGAGCGTGTCTGATCCCGCATGCCTTTCGCGGCAGCTGGACCTGCAGGCGTACTCGGCGTTTGCCGCGCTCTGGGGCGGCATCGTCGCGTACACCGCGGTTGCCCTGCCGTCGATTGCCGGCGTGATCCTGGGGATCGCGGCCGTGGGCAAGGAGCTCGACCAGCGGACCACGGCCCTGGCCTGGTCCCTTGCGCCGTCACGGCGTCGATGGCTGGCGCGGCGCGCCGGGTCGATGGCGCTCTTCATCGTCGCCCTGGGCGGCGGCTCCGCGGTCGTCATCGCCGCGATGCTGCGGTTCCGGACGAGCGTGGAGCTGCCCCCGATGTTCGAGTTCATCCCGATCCTGGGAGCGGCGCCCATCGCGGAAGGCCTGGCGTCATTCGCCGTCGCCCTGGTCGTGGGGGCCATGCTGGGCCGCCTCCTGCCCGCGCTGCTGGCCGCGGTTGCCCTGGCGATCATGGCCTTCCTGCTCGTCACGCAGGGCAACGAACGGCTCCTGGCGAACGAGACGGTCATCGTCGACAACCCGGGTATGGGCGTCGTGCTGCCCGGACGCTGGATCGACTCGGTGGTCCGGCTGCCGGACGGCCGGATCATCGGCTGGAACGACGTCTACCCCACGTATGCGAACCCCGCGACGGGCGAGCTCCTCCCCGGCGAGGTCGAGCTGGTGCGATTGGCGCCCATCGAGCTGTATCCGGTGGTCGCTGCCCGGTTCCTGCTGTTGCAGCTCGTGATCGCCGCCGTCGCGCTCACCCTCGGATTCGCGGTGACCGATCGAAGGACGCCGTGAAGGATGCCGTGCGCCTCCGCCGTGGGGCTGCGGTGCTCCTTCGCGGCCGTATGATCCGGTCGTGACGCTCGTCGACGCCGATGTCATCCCCGCCCATGTCGAGCACCGGGTCCGGCTCCGCGACGGCCGCACGCTCGCCGCCGCCGAATGGGGCGATCCGGACGGGACCCCGTTCATCGCGATGCACGGGACGCCCGGTGGCCGGATCAGCTGGTGGAAGGATCCGACGATCTACCAGCGCTACGGCCTTCGCCGGATCACCTTCGATCGGGCCGGGTACGGCGATTCCAGCCGCAAGCGTGGCCGTCATGTCGTCGACGTCGTCGACGACGTCGCGCAGCTGGCGGACGCCCTGGGATTCGATCGGTTCCTGGTCGAAGGCGGATCCGGGGGTGGTCCCCATGCGCTCGCGACCGCGGCCCTGCTCCCCGATCGCGTCATCCGCTGCCACGCCTTGGTGTCGGTGGCGCCGTTCGGGCTGAAGGACCTCGACTGGATCGAGGGCATGACCGAGGGCAACGTCGTCGAGTTCAACGCGGCGATGCAGGGCGAAGCGCCGCTGAGCGAGCTCTGCTCGGACCTGCGCGTGATGAGCCTGAACCGGCTCATGGAGAACCGCGTCGACTGGATGGGCGACGACTACGAGCTCTCCGAGGCCGACAAGGCGCAGATGCAGAAGCACTTC
>DASSHR010000133.1:0-3575 GCA_035692745.1 Candidatus Limnocylindrales bacterium
GCGCGGGCGGCCGCGCGGGCGGCCGCGCGGGCCAACGAGCGGGCCAACGAGCGGCGATCCGCGGCTACCATCGACCGACCAGGAGGTGACGCGATGGACGTGTGGTTCACGGTCCAGCTCGAGGACAAGCCGGGCTCGCTGGCGCGCGTTGCCGCCGCGCTCGGGGAAGCCGGAGTCAACATCACGGGGATCGTCGGTGTCGCCGAGGACACGGAAGGCGCGCTGATGCTGACGACATCCGATCCGGACCGCACCCGAGCGGCGTTCGCCGGCCTCGGGCTGCCCTTCGAAGAGCACGGCGGCGGCGGTCCGGGCATGGAGGACATGACGATCGCGGGGATGCGCGGCCGCTAGCCGCGCCCAGCCCGCAGCACCCGCAGCAGCACGCCGAAACCCATGCGCATCGCGACCTGGAACGTGAACTCGCTCCCAGCTCGACTCGAGAAGGTCGAGTGGTGGCTCGAGCGCGCCGCGCCGGATGTCCTGCTCATGCAGGAGACGAAGCTCGCCGACCAGGATGCGCCGGTCCTGCCGTTCCAGATGGCGGGCTACCAGCTCGTCCACCACGGCGAGGGTCGCTGGAATGGCGTCGCGGTGGCGGTCAGGGACGGCATCGCGATCGACGATGCGATCACGAACTTCGGCGACGGCCCGGTGCGGAACAGCGGCGCCGGCGCGAAGGTGTCGCTCCAGGAAGAGGACTTCAACCCGCTCGACGAGGCGCGGATGGTGTCAGTGCGCGTTACGGCCCCCGGCGGCACGCCCATTCGTGTGGTGAGCATGTACGCCCCGAACGGTCGGGTGGTCGATTCCGCGTTCTACGAGGGCAAGCTGCGCTGGTTCGCGCGCGCCCGGCGCTGGCTCGACGCGGCCCGCGACCCGAAGGAAGCCCTCGTGATCGGCGGCGACCTGAACGTCGCCCCGGCCGACATCGATGTCTGGAACGCCCGAGCGGTGCACGGCGGGACGCATGTCTCCGAGAAGGAGCGGGAGGCGTTCCGAGCCCTGCTCGACTGGGGCACCCACGATGCCTTCCGCGAGCGCCATCCGGACCTCGGCGGCCGCTTCACCTGGTGGGACTACCGCGCGGGCAACTTCCACAAGAACTTCGGCATGCGCATCGACCACCTCCTGCCGACGTCGTCGGTGGCCGAGCGGATCGTCGCCATCGAGATCGACCGCGAGGCGCGCAAGGGCAAGCCGATCCCCTCGGACCATGCGCCGCTCGTGCTCGACCTGGACGAGCCGGGCAAGCCGTTCGACCCCGGCTGGGCCGATGCGGAAGCGCGAATCGTCGCGCGCGGCGGCCTGCGGCCTCGCTGAGATCCGGTCGCGGATCCTCGGCGTATCGTCCCCAGTGGCCCGCGGGGCCGCGAGCAGGAGGTTGTCACCCACATGTTCGAACGAACCATTCGCCGAGTCGCTCTGCTCGGTGCCAGCGCGGCCCTCTTCGCAGCGTGCGCAGGCGCCGGCAGCCCGACGACGGCCCCCGCAACCACCGCAGCAACGACTGCGCCGGCGTCCGCGGCCCCGACCACGGCACCGGCGAGCGCGGCGGCCGGCCTGACCCTCGCCGTCGCCACGAATGCCACGCTCGGCTCGTACGTGACCGGCGCGAACGGCATGTCGCTGTACATCTTCACCAAGGACACGGGCACGACGAGCGCGTGCTCGGGCCAGTGCGCGGACAACTGGCCCGCGCTGACCGTCACGGCCCTGTCGGACGTGACCGCCGGTGCCGGCGTCACCGGCGCCCTGGCCACGATCACGGGCGCTGACGGCAAGCTCCAGGTGACGCTCGCGGGGCACCCGCTGTACTACTTCAAGGGCGATACCGCGGCCGGCGACATCAACGGCCAGGGCCTGAACGGCGTGTGGTACCTCGCCGGCGTCGATGGCAGCCTCGTCGGCGCGTCCGGCACGGCCGCGACGCCGGCAGCCTCGAAGGCCTGCTCCGGGCCGGCCTGCTACTGAGCTGAGCCTGATGCTCTCCGGTGACGACGGCGCGCTCGACGACGGAAGTCTCGTCGCGCGTATCGCCGCCGGGAGCGATTCTGCATTCGTGACTGCCTACGACCGCCACGCCGGCTACATCTTCGGGGCAATCTCGCGCTTCATGGGAGATCGCGAGGTCGCCTCCGAGGTGGTCCAGGACGCCTTCATGACGCTCTGGCGCCGCGCCGATCGGTACGACGCGCGGGCCGGCTCGCTGCTCACGTGGCTCCTCGCGATCGCCCGGCACCGGGCGATCGATCGCATGCGCGCAGAGGGCCGGCGCCCGATGCGCGAGGCAGCGAGCCTCGAGGTCCTCACCGGTGAAACCTCCGGAGCCGCCGGCTCGGTCGGTCCCAGTGGCCGGCCGGCGGCCTCTTCCTCCTCGTCGCGTCCCGACCTGCCGCCGGAGCTCATCGCCGGCACCTCGACCGACCCCGGAACGGTCGCGTCACGGCGCTGGACGCAGTCGGTCGTTCGGACGTCGATCGCGGCCCTGCCCGAACATGAGCGCCAGGTCATCGTGATGGGCTACGCGATGGATCTCTCGCAGTCGCAGATCGCCGAGCGCCTCGAATGGCCCATCGGCACGGTCAAGTCCCGGACCCGCCGCGCGCTTGCGCAACTTCGCTCGCAGCTCGCCGGCGTCCTCGAGCCCGAAGATGCGCTCGCGGCGTTCGCCACCGAGCGCGTGGGGCCCGACGCATGAGTGCCATGGACCACGCCGCCGCCCACGAGCGGATCGAGGATCTGCTGCTCGATCCGCGGCGCCTCGCCGACCTGGCCGGCTCGACGGCGCCAGATGACGTCGCGCTCCGGGAGCACGTGGCCGGCTGTGCGGCGTGCCGCGCCGACCTCGATGGCTGGCGCGACCTTGGCGCCGCGATCAGCGGCTCGCTCCCCCGCTCCACCGACGAAGCCCTGGCGGTGACGGAGCCGACTGAGCTCCCGCCCTCGATGCGCGCCGCGGTGCTGGCGCGCGCTCGCTCAGAACCGCGCGGCGCCTCGACCGGCTCGAAGCGCTGGACCGGCTCGGTGTCCGCCGCAGCGGGCACCAGCGAACCGATCGCCATCGATGCCCACCGCGCCCGCCGCAGCCGCTTCGGCCCGCTGCTGGCGCTTGCCGCCTCGCTCATCGTGATCGTCGGTTCGGTCGGCCTCGTGATGGACCAGGCGAACCAACGGCATGCCGCCGAGGCAGAGGCCGCCGCGCTCACGTCGGCGCTCGGGGCCGTCAATCGTGTGCTGGCCGCGCCCGGCCACGTCGTCGTGCCGCTCCAGGACCCGAGCGGGACGAACGCGGGCTCGATCTCCTGGTCGCGCCACGACTGGGTCGTGATCACGAACGCGCTCGCGCGACCCTCGTCCGGGCAGTCGTACCTGTGTTGGCTCGAGGTGGACGGCCGCAGCACGCTCGTCGGCTCGATGCAGTTCGCCGGCGACACGGCGTTCTGGGTGGCCTCGGTCGACCGGTGGGCGACGTGGGAGATCACGCCGGCCACGCGGTTCGTGGTGACGCTCCAAGCAACGGGCTCCACGCAGCTCGAGGGCGAGACGCTGCTCGAGGCGGCCCTCGGCGCGTA
>DASSHR010000134.1:0-1030 GCA_035692745.1 Candidatus Limnocylindrales bacterium
ACCTCCGTGCGGCGCGCCACGCCGAGCTTCGCGAGGATGTGCTCGACGTGCGCGCTGACGGTCTTCGGCGACACGAAGAGCTGCTCCGCGATCTCGGCATTCGTCAGGCCGCCGGCGATCGCCCTGGCGACCTCGAACTCGCGCGCGGAGAGGGGATGCCACGGCTCCTGCTCGCCGGCTCGGCTCCTCGTCGACCGGTCCAGGTCCTCCGCGCGCCGCAGGAGCGGCAGGCTGCCGAGCCGTCGCGCGACGCCGAGCACGCTTGCGAGCAGCGGCATGGCCTCGCCATGCCGGTTTCCTCGCGCCAGCGCCGCGGCCAGGTCAAGCCGTGCCCAGGTGGATTCCCAGATGCGGCCTCGAGCATCCCAGCCGCGCACCGCTGCCTCCAGCGCCGCTCGCGCCGAGACGGTCGAACCGGACGCGGTCCTGATCAGTCCCTCTGCGTGGTCGAATGCCGGCCGGGCGAGATCCGGCCACGCCGTGAGCATCGGCGTGATCCGGTCCAGCCACTTCTGGGCGAGCTCCGGCCGATGATGGAGCAGCGCGGCGCGGACGCCGGTCACGACGAAGGGCACGAGGAGCGCCCGCTCCCCGGTCGGCTCGGCGATCTCGATCACCTCCCAGCAGTGGTCGAGGGCCCGCGCCGGGTCGCCGTCGACGAGTGCGTTCTCGGCCTCGCCCCAGAGTGCGGGAAGGATGAGGTCGACTTCGCCGCTCGGACGGGTGATGGCGAGCGAAGCGGAGAGCAGCGCGCGAGCGCGTTCGACGTCGCCCCGCCCGAAGGAGACGAACCCGAGGACCGCCCGCGACCCGATGGAGCCACGGCGGCTCCCGCGCTGGACCAGCTCCAGCTCCGCGGTCTGCACCGCCTCGTCCCATCGACCGTCGGCCCAGGCGACGATGGCCGTCGTTGCGGACATCACGTGCCGGCAATACGACTGCTCGACCGCGTCGGCATACCGGATTCCCTCGGTGACGCCGGCGGCCGAGGTCGGGTACTCCATGATCCGGGCGGCGACGTCCGCGGTCA
>DASSHR010000135.1:0-2182 GCA_035692745.1 Candidatus Limnocylindrales bacterium
GCCGAGTTCCTGAGCAGCGGTTCGCCGGTCGCCCGCTACGCCGACTCGTCGCAGTCGAAGACGCTGACGGTCAACGGCACGCCGATCGACACCGACCCGCCGGTCGGAACGGTGCTGGTCAATGGCGGTGCGTCGCTCGTCCAGGAGGGCTACGTCGAGCTGACGATGACCGCCACCGATGCCTCGCAGATCGTCGAGATGGACGTCTCGAACGACAACGCAACGTGGGCCGTCTACGGCAACGAGTCGGCGATCGGGTGGTCCGTGCAGGATCCCGAGGTCGGTGGCAGCTCCATCGAAGGCACACGAACGGTGTACGTGCGCTGGAAGGACACGTACGGCAACGTCGGCACCGCCTCTGACTCCTTCAATCTCGATTTCGTCGGCCCGACCGGCAACGTCGCGATCGATGCCAGCGCCGCGTACACCCTCGATACCGGCGTCACGGTCTCGGTGAGCGCGACCGACGCGGGGTCGGGCGTGGCGAAGGTGGCGCTGTCGAACGACGGCGTCACCTGGACCGAGCGCAACTACGGCAGCTCGCAGGCCTGGACCCTGGCCGGCGGCAACGGCACGAAGACCGTCCACGTGAAGTGGCGCGACGGCAACGGCCACTGGTCGTCCGAGAAGACGGACACCATCCTGCTCGACGCGGCGGCGCCGACCGGCTCGGTATCGATCCAGGGCGGCGCGACGTTCACGCGGTCGACGTCGGTCACGGTTGCGGTCGGTGCGACGGACGCCGGCTCGGGGATGAGCCAGGTCGCGCTGTCGAATGACGGCGTCACCTTCACCACGCGTGCCTACGCGGCGAGCCAGGCGTGGACGCTCGCGAGCACCAACGGCGCCAGGACCGTGTACGTGAAGTGGAAGGACCTCGCCGGCAACTGGTCGGCGGTCTCGACGGACGCGATCACGCTCGATACGGTCGCTCCGACCGCGACGGCGCCGACGTATCGGTTCGTCAGCGGGGTGGCGATGAGCTCGACCGCGACGCCGACGAAGTTCGCGTGGACCGGCACCGACGCCACGAGCGGCGTCGCCCGCTACGAGGCGGCCCTGAGCACAGATGGCGGGGCCTACGCCTCGATCTCGACCTCACTCACCTCCGGCTCCCTCACCCGCAACCTCGCGAGCGGCCACACGTATCGGCTGCGCCTCCGGGCGGTCGACAAGGCGGGCCTTTTCGGTGCCTGGGTGTACGGCGCGACGTTCACGGTCTCGGCGTACCAGGAGACGTCGACCCGGATCACCTACACCGGCACGTGGTCCCGCCCGGCGAGCTCCTCGTACTGGAGCGGCTACGAGAAATACGCGACAGCCGCCGGCGCCAAGGCGTCCTTCACGTTCACCGGTCGGGCGTATGCGCTGATCGGGTGCGTGGGACCCAGCCGCGGCTCGGTCAAGGTGTACGTGAACGGCGTCCTGACCACGACGGTCAGCACGTACGCGGCCACGACGTCATGCCGTCGGGTGCTGCTCGCGCTGAGCTGGTCCACCGCGATCAGTCGCAAGGTCTCGATCGTCGTGAGCGGCACGTCCGGTCATCCGAGGGTCGACCTCGACGCCATCATCGCCGCGTACTGACGAGCGGGCGGTTCGTCGCCGAGCGTGCACTCGGTCGGCGATCTCGTGCTCCGCGATCGGGCGCTCGCGGATCCCGGCAGGCTGCCCGTGATCCTACGCCTCGAGGAAACCGGCGCTGGGGGGTTTGACAGGTGTACTCACCCCCGAGTACACCTGTACTCATGTCTGAGTACGATGCCGCCGAGTTCCTGCTCGGCAGGTCCGCGATCCGGCGGAACATCCTGCGGTTGTTCTTCGAGGACGTCGAAGCGCGCCGACACCTGCGTGCCATCGCCCGTGATGTCGGCACGAGTGCCGGAACCGCCTCGCGCGAGCTCGGGAAGCTCGAGGCGGCCGGCCTGATCGAGCGGCAGCGCGAGGGCAACCAGGTCTATTTCATGCTGCGCAGCAGGACCGCCCTGGCCGAGCTGCTCGGACCGGCCGTGCGCGGCGCGTCCGCCGTGCCGTTGCTCTTCAAGCGGCAGCTTGCCGGCCTGAAGCGAGTAAAGCGGGCGGTGATCTTCGGTTCGTACGCTTCGGGTATGGCCGGCCCGGACTCGGACGTCGATCTCCTGATCGTCGGCGATCCAGATCGGGACAAGCTCACCGACCTGCT
>DASSHR010000136.1:0-2635 GCA_035692745.1 Candidatus Limnocylindrales bacterium
GTCGCGCGCCGCGTCGACGTCGTGCTCGTGGACACCGCGGGCCGGCTGCACAACAAGACGAACCTGATGGACGAGCTGTCGAAGATCCGGCGCGTCATCGACCGCCGGCTCCCGGGTGCGACACCCGAGACGCTCCTCGTCCTCGACGCCACCACCGGCCAGAACGGCCTCAGCCAGGCCATCGCGTTCCACGAATCGGTGCAGCTGACCGGGATCGTGCTGACCAAGCTCGATTCGACGTCCCGCGGCGGCATCGTCTTCGCCATCGAGCAGGCGCTCGGCGTCCCGGTCCGGTTCGCCGGGGTGGGGGAGCGCGCGGAGGATCTCGTGGCGTTCGATCCGGCGAGCTTCGTCGAAGCCCTGTTCGAGGAGGCGGCATGACCCGGGCACCGAAGCATCGCCTGGCGCTGCTCGCCGCCGTTGTCGTGGCCGCCCTCACCGTGGCGGCATGCGGCGAGGACCTGCCGTCCCTCGCGGCGACCGCCCAGCCCACGCCGGAGCCAACCGCGAAGGTCACGACCTACGAGCTCGGCACGAAGGTCTGGTACGAGGGCCTCGAGGTCGAGGTCGTGAGCGTCACCTCCACCCTCGACGCCCGTGGTGGCCCCGTCGAGGTCGTGCTTCGCATGAAGAACCCGACCGACCAGGACAGCTCGCTCGACGGCCCCGTGACCCTGCTCATCGGCACGGTGCGCGCGGATCCAACCAGGGAATCGGAGGTGCCCGAGGTCCCCGCCGGTGGCAGCGCCGCGGCGACCCTGACGTACGAGCTCCAGGGCATCGCGTCCATCGACCTCGGCAGGATCGAGATCGGCGCGGGCCCGCTCCACGTCGCCAGCGTGCCGATCACGCCGTTCGCCGGCACGCCCGTCGTCTTCGAGCCCCAGCAGCTCGCACTGCGCGGGAATGGCGCGTCCGGGACGCTGAAGATCACGCTCAAGTCGGGCGTGCTGCGGTCGGACCTGCCCGACTGGTCGCAGGAGCTCGACGCGGGCCTCCAGGCGTTGACGATCACCTACGACGCCACGTATACGGGGACGTTCTCGGGCGGGTTCGCGTTCACCGGCGACAACGTCGCCCTGAAGCTCCCCAACGGCACCGTAGTCGAGGCGCGGCGCGACGGCCACAGCCAGTCGGTCGAGCTGATCGGGGCCACGAAGAACAAGGCGGGCCTCTCCAGCCGCTTCGAGATCCCGGCGGGCCTGACGGGCACCTTCAACTTCCTGGTGCGCAACGGCTCGAGCCCCGTGAAGGCAATCCCCTTCACGATCGGCTGATCCGGGTACACTCCCGATCGCCGGAGCGCCAGAACCCGCGCACCGACCTCGCGGCCCACCGCCGCGCTCGACCTCCAACCGGGTCTCGGGAGTCTCGTCCGACCTTGTTCGACAACCTCAGCGACCGCCTGCGCCACGCGCTCGCGAACCTGACCGGCCGCGGTCGGGTGACCGAAGCGGACGTCGACGCTGCCGCGCGCGAGATCCGCCTCGCGCTCCTCGAGGCCGACGTGAACTTCAAGGTCGTCAAGGACGTGGTCGGCCACATTCGCGAGAAGGCGATCGGCGCGGAGATCCTGGGCAGCCTGAGCGCGGGCCAGCAGATCGTGAAGATCGTCCACGACGAGCTCGTCGAGCTGCTCTCGGCCGGCGATCGGACGTTCCGGCTGCAGGGCAACCCGGCGGTCATCGCGCTTGTCGGCCTGCAGGGCTCGGGCAAGACGACGACCTCGGCGAAGCTCGCGAAGTACATCGTCAAGCAGGGCAGGCGACCGCTGCTCGTGGCCGCGGACCCGTACCGTCCGGCCGCCGCGGACCAGCTCGAGACGCTCGGCAAGGCGCTCGACATCCCGGTCCACCGCGCGCCCGCGGGCACGAAGACCGTCGACATCGCGAAGGGCGCGCTCGCCACGGCCCAGCGGCTGACGCGCGACACGATCATCGTCGACACGGCGGGCCGGCTCACGATCGATGACGAGCTGATGGCGGAGATCGCCGCGGTCAACACGGCCGTGCACCCGGTGGAGACGCTCCTCGTCGTCGACGCGATGACCGGCCAGGAGGCGGTGGGCGTGGCCCAGGCCTTCGCGGCAGCCGTCCCGGTCACCGGGCTGGTGCTGACCAAGATCGACGGCGACGCCCGCGGCGGCGCCGCGCTGTCGATCGCGACGGTGACCGGCATTGGCGTGAAGTTCCTCGGCACCGGCGAGAAGACCGACGCCCTCGAGGTCTTCCATCCCGACCGCCTCGCCGGCCGCATCCTCGGCATGGGCGACGTGATGACGCTCGTCGAGCGGGCGCAGGAGCACGTCGACGCCACGCAGGCCGCCAAGCTCGAGGAGAAGCTCCGAAAGGCGGAGTTCACGCTCGAGGACTTCCTCGACCAGCTCCAGGAGGTCCAGAAGATGGGCCCGATCGGCCAGCTCGTGGGAATGATCCCGGGGATGGGCAACATGGCCAAGGAGGCGCAGGATGCCGTGGATCGCGGCGACCTCCGGCGGACCGAGGCGATCATCCGCTCGATGACGCCGCGGGAGCGTCGAGAGCCCAACGTGCTGACCGGCTCGCGGCGGCGCCGGATCGCCACCGGCTCGGGGACGTCGCTGACGGACGTGAACCGCCTGGTCAAGCAATTCACC
>DASSHR010000137.1:0-2526 GCA_035692745.1 Candidatus Limnocylindrales bacterium
CGTGCTCGCGGGCACGTTCACGCTCCGCTTCAGCACCGGCCTGACGGGCGCGATGCTCGCGACGTACCTCGCCAAGCTCCCGCAATACCACCCGGAGGCGCCGCCGGTCGACGCGCTGACCGTCGGGGTCATGGCCGCCACGTTCTACCTCGCCGAGCTCCTCTTCTCCCCCTTGTTCGGCATCCTGTCGGATCGACTGGGCCACCACCGGGTCATGATCTGGGGGCCGATCTTCGGCGCGATCGCCGTCGTGCTGACCGCGCTGACGGGGAACCTCGTGGTGCTGGGACTGACCCGGCTGCTGGAGGGATCCTCCACCGCGGCGTCCGTGCCATCGATCCTCGGCTACATCGCGATCGCGACCGCGGGATCGGAGACGCTGCGCGGCAAGGCCGCGGCCCGTTTCGAAGCGGCCACCCTCGCCGGCCTGGGGGTCGGGTTCATCGTCGCGCCGAAGCTGTTCGAGGCCCTGGGGCCGAGCGCGTTCCTCCTGAACGCCGGCTTCTACGGTGTCTCGCTCGCGATCTACTTCTTCGGCGTCAAGGATCCGTCCGGCGAGCAGGAGGCGAGGGCGCGCGAGCACACGCCGCTGCGCCGCTACCTGGAGCTCGTCACGCACTCGCACGTGTGGCTGCTCGCGCCGACCTGGATCTGCGTGAACGGGGCGATCGGGCTGTGGTTCAGCCAGTCCCTGTTCCAGTTCCAGCGCGCGGACCCGCGTTTCCCGGACCAGTGGCTGCTCCAGGGCTTCTCGGCGAACCAGATCACCCTCGGCGCGCTCGTGATCGCCGTGATCTTCGGCGCCGGGATCATCTGGTGGGGCAACCGGTTCGATCGGTTTCGTCGAACCTCGATCATCCTCGGCGGCGTGTTCGGGGGCATGGCGCTCGCTGCTGCCGGGATGGTCGTGAACCACTTCGCGGCGGGAGCGGGATCCGACGCGCTCCATGCGGCGCTGGTGGTCGTGTCCGCGGTCGTGTTCGCGGGCGGCCTGTTCGTCCTGGCCGGCGCGACACCAGCTGCGGTCGGCCTGCTCGCAGACGTGTCGGAACAGTTCCCGGGCGATCGCGGCGCGATCATGGGCCTGTACTCCGTGTTCCTCGGCTTGGGCCAGATCGGTGGCGCGCTGCTCGGCGGCGTCGCCGCGGAATGGCGAGGCATGGACGGGCTGCTGCTCGGCACCGGGCTCCTGCTGGTGATCGCGCTGATCCCGTTGCGCCAGCTGCGCCGGACCGAGCATCGCCTCGCCGGGCCAGGCAGCGCCGCGGCGCTCTGACGCCGGCATGGCGGCGGCTGGACGAGCCCGGATCGTGTGCAATACTCCCCGGCACCGGTGGCGCGCCGCGCTCACACGAAGCCGTCACCGGTCTTTCTCCCACTCGTGATCGGCCCCGACCGGAGACCAGCGTGACCTCGAACGTCGGCCAGAACTACCCCTACTCCAGCGAGACCGACTCGGACCGCGCCGCGCGCGTGGCCGCCGCGGTGGAGGGGCAGGCGGGGCTCGGCGACAAGCTCAAGGCCGAGACGACGCCGCTCGACCCGCGTGATCGATGGTGGACCTGGAAGTGTCCGTCCAAGGGCTGCCCCGGCATCCTCCACGCCGCCGGCTACGCGCACGACCTCCACGCGGTCTACGTCGTCTGCGACGGAACCTGCGGCAAGACCTTCCTGCGCTAGGCCCGCGCGCCGCCTCGATCGCGGCGCGGCACGGCCTGGCGCGGCGACATTGCCAAATTCCGCCCCCAGCGGACGTGGGCGCGCTGCCGAGGCCCCGGCAACGGCAACGCACGCTCGCGGCCCCGCGGCAATCTCCTCAGTTGCCGCTCCGGCGCGCGATTTGGCAGGCTTGCCGGGTCCAAACCCGACCCAAGGCCGCTCCCAGCGGAATCCGACAGGATGCGACCTCCGCGGCACCGAACCGTAACCGTTCCAAACCCAATCAGCGGTTAGGCTCGGTTCGATGACCGCCACCCACGCGATCGCGCCGGCCATGGACCTCGCCGCATCGCGCCGCCGGCTCGTGCGCGACTCGGTTGGGATCATGGTCTCCGCCGGCGGCTTCGGGCTCGTCTACGGCCTCTCGGCGAGGGCGGCCGGGTTCTCGCCCCTCGAGGCGAGTGCCATGAGCCTCTTCGTCTTTGCCGGGGCATCCCAGTTCGTGGCCGTGGGCTACGTGCTCGGCGGGTTCTCGTGGGCGGCGATCGTGCTCCTCACCGCGTTCCTGAATGCGCGCCACTTCCTCTACGGCGCCGCGCTCGCGCCGTACCTCGCCCACGTCCCTCGCCCCATGCGTGCCGCGATGGCGTGGGTCCTGACGGATGAAGCCTTCGCGCTCGCGATCGCCCACTTCCGGCGGGTCGGCCGCGGCGATGTCCGGGGCTACTGGATCGGGGCGATCGTGAGCACCTGGATTCCGTGGAATCTCGCGACGCTCCTCGGCGTCACGATCGGCGGCTCCATCCCCGATCCGGCCAGGTTCGGGCTCGACGTCATCTTCCCGGCCGCGATGGGCGGGCTGGCGGT
>DASSHR010000138.1:0-5656 GCA_035692745.1 Candidatus Limnocylindrales bacterium
AACCGAACCGGGGCGCCTGACCTCGTGCCGGTGTGCTTCGCGATCGTCGGTGACGCGCTGGCGATCCCGGTCGACTCGGTGAAGCCGAAGCGTTCGACGGCGCTGGGGCGGATCCGGAATCTCGAGCGCGACCCGCGCGCCACGCTGCTCCTGGAGCGCTGGGACCCGGCCGACTGGTCCCGGCTGTGGTGGGTGCGTGCGTCGCTGGTGCGCGCGGACGTGGCCGCCGATGTGGCGGGGCGGCTGGTGGCGGCGCTACGGAAACGCTATCCGCAATACGCGCAGGTCGAGTTCGACGCCCTGATCACGTTCCGGATCGAGCAGATCGGCGGCTGGGAGGCGGCGACCTCCTAGCGACGCGCCCGTCCGCCGGGCCGCGACGGCCGCGCCGGGGTCCGGGCCTCAGTCCTCGCCGCGCTCGACGTGCACCGCATGCCAGCACAGGAGCGCGAGCAGGCTCCGGTGCGGCCGGAACGGCTCGCCGGCCGCATCCAGCGCCTTCGGCTTGATGAGCTCCGATTCCTCGTGGATGAGCCGCCAGCCGTGGCGCACCCCGAGGTCGTCGACCGGCCACACGTCCGGTCGCTCCAGCTCGAAGAGCAGGAACATCTCGGCGGTCCAGCGCCCGATGCCGCGGACGGTCACGAGCCGCTCGACGATCTCGTCGTCGCCGAGCGTCGAAAGGTCGGCGAGCGGCACCGTGCCATCGGCGACCTTCGCGGCGAGATCCTGGAGCGACGTCGTCTTCGCGCCGGACAGCCCGGCGGCGCGCAGCGTGGGCGTATCGACGGCGAGGATCGACGCCGCATCGACCGTCCCGCCGATCGCCTCGACGAAGCGGCGATGGATCGCCGCGGCGGCACGCCCGGCGAGCTGCTGGAAGACGATCGCCCGGGCAAGCGAGGCAAACGGATCGCCCTCGCCGGGGCGCGCCGGCGGCAGCCCCGCGCGAGCGATGAACGCGTCGACCATCGGGTCGGCGGCGGCGAGGGCTTGTGCGGCGGCGCCTGTCTCGGGTGGCATGCCCGGAGGATGTCAGGCCGCGAGGATCGCGTACATCGGCCGGGCGGCATCCTGTCCATCGGCCGGCAGTCGGATCACAATGCTGCCGTGGCCCAACAGCCAATCGAGCTGATCCTGTTCCGGCAGATGGCGCAGCTGCTCGCCGTGCCGGTGTTCCTGGTCGACAGCCACGGCGACCTCGTCTTCCTCAACGAGGCCGCGGAGCAGCTGCTCGGCGTCCGCTTCGACGACCTCGAGGACATGCCGTTCGAGACGTGGACCACGCAGTTCCGCCCCCGGCACCCGAACGGCAGCCCGATGAAGACCGAGGACATCCCACTGGCCTCCGCGGTCCTGCATCGACGCCCGGCGCACGGCGCGCTGCGAATCCTCGGCAGCGACGGCGTCGACCGGACGATCGAGGCCACGGCGTTCCCGCTCGAAGGCGGCCGAGGGCGGCTGCTCGGCGCCGTGGCGATGTTCTGGGAGCGCGACACCTGAGCGGCGCCGCCGGCTGACCGATGGACGTCACCTTCTGGGGCACGCGCGGCTCCATCGCGAGCGCCGGCCCGCAGACCCAGCGATACGGCGGGAACACGGCCGCGGTCCAGGTGACCGGGCGTGACGGAACGATCCTCGTGCTCGATGCGGGCACGGGCATCCGGGAGATCGCCGGCGCGCTGCCGCCGAACCTCCGACGCATCGACATCTTCCTGAGCCACCTGCACATGGACCACATCCAGGGCCTCGGCTTCTTCGGCCCGATGTTCATGCCGAGCCTCGAGGTTCACCTCTGGGGTCCGCCGTCCGCGACACTCGACCTGCGGCGCCGCCTCACCCGTTACCTCTCGCCGCCGCTGTTCCCGATCCGGCTCCGCGATCTGGCATCACACGTGGCGCTGCACAACGCACCGGACCGGCCGGTGCGGATCGGCGGCCTCGAGGTCTCGGCCGCCGAGGTCATCCATCCCGGGCCGACGGTCGGCTATCGCATCCGCGAGGACGGCGCATCGATGGCCTACATCCCGGACCACGAGCCGGCGCTCGGCAATCCAGCGTTCCCGAACCGGGCGGCGTGGACCTCCGGCCATGCGCTGGCGAAGGACGTCGACCTGCTCGTCCACGACACGCAGTACTTCCCGCAGGAGCGCCGGTCGCGGATCGGCTGGGGGCACAGCTCGACGCTCGAGGCTGCGGCCTTCGCCCGCCAGGCGGGTGTCCGGCGCCTCGCGGCGTTCCACCACGATCCGGCGCACGACGACGCCACCCTGGACCGCCTCGTTGCCGAGGTGGCCGATGCGGCGACCGGGGTCGAGGTCACGGGCGCGCGCGAGGGCGAGACGATCCCGATCTGAGCCCCTGAATCAGAGCCGGGGCGGTCGCGATGACCGCCCCGGCAGGTTGGTTCCGAGCGAGCCCGCGCTACGCGCAGTTGCTGCCCTGGAAGGCGATCACGTTGGCCCACGCCTTGAGGACGTCGTCCGACGCCACGGGGATCGGGTTCATGATCGATGCCGACGCCGTCCAGTCGGCCACTGCGAGCAGGTCCGCCTTGATCGGCGCGAACGCGGCGACGTTCGAGAAGTTGCGCAGGAGCGGCGAGATCAGCGCCGCACCCGCCGAGTCCTTCGGCGGCATGTTGGCAACGATGGTGTCGGTCATCGCCTGGCAGAAGCCGGCAATCGAGTTCGGGTCGACCTCGCCCGCGCCCTGCGTGCCAGTCGCCGACGTTGCGGCGGGGCTGGCCGCGCCCGGTGCGGTGGTCTGGGCGGTGGACGTGGGCGTCCCGTTGCAGGCCGCGAAGACGAGGCCGGCAAACAGGAGCGCTGCAGTGCGCTTGAACATCAGGGTTGGAACCTCCATGGAAGCCGCAAGGGGCGGCGTGATCGACCGTACTCGAGAAGCGGCGAAATTTGCCTCGCAACGCACCGGGGCAATGCGATCGCCCGCGTTGCGGCGAGGAAAGTGGTCGGGGCGGCGGGATTTGAACCCACGACTTCGTCGTCCCGAACGACGCGCGCTACCAGGCTGCGCTACGCCCCGACTGGGAGCCCGTTCACAGGGCCGCCGGATGATACCAGCCGTTCGGCGGATCAGTCGTTCGGTGGATCAGTCGTTCGCCAGCTCGGCGCGCGCATGCGCGAGCGGCTCGTCCCGAACGGGGAACATGATCACGGCCGCGACGAGGAAGGACGCGGCCATCAGCAGGAACACGATCGGCAGGCCCGCAACCTCGCCCGCGCTGGCGATCACGAGGCCGTACACGATGTTCCACATCGAGCCGACCCCGAAGGCAAGCGTGAAGTACAGGGCGAAGGTCACGTCCCGAACGCCCGTCGGCACCACGTCGGCGAGCAGCGCCTGGAGCTGCGGGCTCTCGGCAAACGAGAACAGGCCCATGATCGCGATGCCGATCCAGAGGCCCACCAGGCTCGAGCTGCCGAGGATGAACACGAGGAACCCGATCGCGCCGCCCAGGTAGGCGCCGAGGATGATCGGCCGCCGGCCGACCTTGTCGGATAGCCACCCGGCCACGAGCGGCATCGGCACGGACAGGATGATCAGCCCGGCGTACATGAGGTTCGTGGTGTCCTGGGGCAGGTGCAGCACCTCGGTCACGTAGAGCAGCGCATACAGGTTCGCGACGCCGAGGCCGCGCCCGCCGCCGCCGAAGACCGATGCCAGGTAGGCCCGGCGGACCACCGGGTTGCGCCACGAGGCGATGGCGGCATCGCGCACGGACCCATGCTCGATTGCCGCGATCCGGTCCGCGCCGGTCTCGCGGATCCATCTGACCATCGCCAGCGCGATGATCGCCGCCGGAACGCCGATCAGGATGGAGGTCCCGCGCCAGCCGAAGGCAGCAAGGGCCGCAGGCCCGGCGAGCGCGGCGATGACCGTTCCCACGTTCCCGCCCGAGATGTGCGCGCTGATCGCGAATCCCCGGCGTTCGGGCGGGAACTGCTCCGCGAGCAAACCGTTCCCGACCGGGTGCTGTGGCGAGCCCCCAACTCGCGAGATGACGTTGGCGACGCTGAACGTCGCGAAGCTCTGGGTGATCGCCTGGAGCGCAAACCCGGCACCGAACGTCAGGCCACCGATCACGAGGATCGGCCGTCGCGCGATGCGCCGCGTGACGAAGCCGTACGTCGCCTGGATCGCGCCGGAGCTGACGGCGCCCATGGCAACGAGGAACGGGATCGCCTCGACTCCGACGTGGAACTCCGCGACGACGAGCAGGAACATGGGCGGCAGGATCACCGCCTGCGCGTGGTTCACGGCGTGCGCGATCGACAGGAGCCAGAGCGACCGCTCCGGATGGATCCCGTCCGGTCGTGCGACCGGCGCCGTCACCTCACGTCGCGAAGCCCGGCCGGAGGACCGGCCGCGCTGTCGACTCCAGGCGGATCAGCCGGATCAGGGCATGGGTCCGGCGCAGCGTTCGGTCGAGCTCGTCCGACTCGGAGTCGCCGTCGCCGATGTCCTTCCACGCCGAGAGGTAGCCGTCACCGAGGCGCATCGCGCCCATGTCGTACCGGCCGCCCACGGGCCGGCCGTCGATCTCCGCGTCGAGAAAGCGCACGCCGGCCTTCCGGAAGGGCTTGCCCGTCGCCACGACCGAGGACAGCTCGTCGAACAGGCCGGAGGTCCGGAGCGCCGGCAGGAGCTCGCCGACCTTCCGGCCGATGATCCCCTCCCGGGGCTGGCCCGTCCACGCCGCCGCTGCGGCATTCACGAATTCCAGGCGGAAGTCGACGATCGCGCCGTCGCGATCCCGGACGGAGCTCGCGATCGAGATCGGATGGCCGATCTCGTCGAGCGCGGCACGCACCGCTTCGTCGAGAACCGGGCGCGGCGCGGACATGTGGACGCTGCCTCCCTCGTGCTGGATGGGTCCGGCAGCAAAGGATAGGAAAACGGGGCCGCCTTCGTCGGGCCTTGGCCTACTCGACTAGCGCATCGGCTGACCGCGCCGCGCGAGGCGTCGCAAGCCTCAGTACTGGAAGAGCAGCTCGCGGTACTTGGGCAGCGGCCAGAGCGCGTCGCTGACGACGGTCTCCAGCTCGTCGGCGACCTTGCGGAGCGCGTCCTGCGCGGGGATGACCCTGTCGACGACGACCCGGGCCTCCTTGTGCACGCCCTCCGCCTCGTGGGCCCGGTGCTGCGCGGCCTCGAGGGCGTCGATCGCATCGACCAGCCCGTCGACCAGCCCGGCAACCCGCTTCGCCACCGCGGTCGCGCCCTTGGACGCCGACGCGCCGGCGAGCTCGCCGAGGTACCGGACCGCGGCGGGCAGGATCATCGTCCGGGCGATGTCGAGCGCGGTGTTCGCCTCGATGTTGCCGACCTTGACGTAGCGCTCCCAGAAGATCTCGACGCGGGACTCGAGCTCGCGCTCGGTGAGCACGCCGAACTTCGAGAACAGCGCGGTGGCCCGCTTCGTTGCGAGCGCCGGCAGGGCGTCGACGGTGGTTCGATTGTTCGGTAGGCCGCGGCGCGCTGCCTCGGCGTGCCACTCCTCGGAGTAGCCGTTGCCCTCGAACAGGACGGCCTTGTTCTCCCGGGCGATGCCCGACAGGATCAAGCCGAGGCCGTCGAAATCACCGGTCTTGAGGTTGTCCAGCTCGTCCGCGAGATCGGACAGCGAGTCGGC
>DASSHR010000139.1:0-1586 GCA_035692745.1 Candidatus Limnocylindrales bacterium
TTATCCATAGCGTACGCACATGTTTTGCCAAAATTTCTATTCTTTAACTTGCTTTGAGACTTTTAGTACAAAGGTAACTTTACTATACCAAGCCCTTTAAGGTCCAATTTATCTTTCTTGAAACTCCTTAAGTTTGAGGATTTACCAAAGTAAACAAAGAAGAGTATTTATAAATACAAATTTCGCTAGTATTGCTTTGGAAGATTCATAAACTTAACTTATAGTAAATTTGGGTACACAATATCTATTGTAACATTGTTGTAACATTATGCCTTCTTCCAGGAAATTTCAAAATTTCATGTTTCCCTTAACAATTTCAAAGTTGGAAATCCTTGTTAACGAAGCTTCAATGCATAAGGAAGCTTGTAGGATCATTCATGTATAGTTATGTTGGTATAGATACGTTGATTCCTTAAGGACTTCTTAGTTTTCGTAATTTATAGAAATATTCATAAGGAAGCTTCAAATGTATGGATATCGAACTTTATTTACTTATGGTTCATACTTTAAGAGTGAACATGTCACCATGAACTAAATAACCAAGGAAAATGACTTTATGGAATTCAAAGGAAACAATTTAAGGAACTAAATAAACTTATGTTGGAATGCTTGGAAACTTGATGATTTTGGTCATACTCATGAATTTCAAACTTTTCATGCCTCAAAGAATACTTTACATACCTCGTACAATGAAGATACTATCTTCGCAATCCAAGTGCAATTACTTCCTTGAAGGTTCCAAATCTACATTTGTTCAAAAGTATACATTAGTACACTATTCCAACCTTTTCGGTACTTTTCACTACTAAAACTCTTCCAAAAATTCTACCAAAAATTCGGCAGCATAACCCCTGTAAAATGGACTATCCCGGGGTTTCAAAGCTGCCCCTCAACAGCCAACAACAACAGCACAACAACAACCACAACAATACTAACAATAGTATGCCCACAAGAGACCCATTCAACCTTACAATGCCAATAACTTGTGTACATAATTCATTACCTTTCCAAAACTGAAAAACAGGGTCAGCACTGCCCATATTCCACACCCAACATGACTAAATACCTTAATACACATGAAAAAGCCAATCATACCATCCTAGCGACCAAACCGAATCATAAAGCGCCCACTTACACAACTTCACCTATGTAGAGCCAATTGTAAAACTGCTTAACCAGCAGGTCAAACACATATTTAAGACCTATTGAGACCACAAAATACCTCAATACAAGTTAAAAGTTCAATTAAACCAACTATCGACAACCCGACAACAAAACGATAAAACGTATAACTTCGCATTCTTAACTTCAATTGCAAAACTGTTTTTCCCCCATATTCTACATATATATAAGATCCTCTAGGACCCCTTGTAACCTCAAAAACACCCTCACGACGGCCTAGAGTTCAAACGGCGCGTTTAGCGTCAAATTGTCCAATTTTTGCCACAATGACCCAAACGAATCCAACATGTATAAGAACCAATTCTAACATTATTTATATGTTATATGGGCCATTTCTAAGTCATAAGAACCTTCACCAAACCATTTAACACAATTAACAACAATATGGAATTTATAGGCTCCAA
>DASSHR010000140.1:0-11583 GCA_035692745.1 Candidatus Limnocylindrales bacterium
GCGAGGTCGTCGACACGACCGACGGCTTCCGCGAGTTCCGCCTCGGCGGCGAGGTCGACCCCGCGTACCGGCATCGTGGCGTCGGGACGGCGCTGCTCGAGGAGAACCTGCACCGCCAGCGCGAGCTGCAGATCGTCGAGGGCAGCTCGCTGTTGCCGGTCTTTGGTTCGTGGTCTGCCGAGCGCCAGCCCGCGAACATCGCGCTGCTCGAGGCCGCCGGCTTCGAGCCGACGCGGTACTTCTTCGAGATGGTCCGGCCGGACCTCGACGACCTGCCCGAGCGACCCATGCCCGACGGCCTGGAGATCCGCCCGATCGACGCGTCCCTCGCTCGTGCGGTGTGGGATGCGGACGTCGAGGCCTTCCAGGATCACTGGGGCGGCTTCGACGGCTCGGAGGAGCACCTCCAGCGCTGGCTCGACAACCCGAACACGGACCTCTCGCTGTGGGTCGTCGCGTTCGACGGGGACGAGGTGGCCGCGGGCGTTCTCAACTCCATCGACCGCGAGCAGAACGCGGCGCTGGGCATCCAGCGCGGCTGGCTCGGGAGCGTGTTCACCCGGCGCGCCTGGCGTCGCCGCGGGCTGGCGTCCGCGCTCGTCGCGGAATCCTTCCGGCGGCTCCGCGACCGGGGCATGACCTCGGCCGGGCTCGGCGTCGACGGCGACAACCCGAGCGGCGCCCTGGGCCTGTACGAGGGCCTCGGGTTCGCGCAGGAGATGCGCTCGACCGCGTGGCGGAAGCCGTTCTGATGGACGACGTCGCCACGACGGACGGCATCCTGCGCCGGCTCGGTTGGGACGAGCGGCTCGCGTCGCTCCTCGCGGCCGAGGGCGCCTCGTTCGTACCCGGTCGCATCCTCGCCGAGGAGCGTGGCCTGTACAGCGTCGCGAGCGCGGACGGCGAGCACCCCGCCAGCCCATCGGGCCGGCTGCGCCACGATTCGGAGCTCGATCCGACGGCCGCCTGGCCGGCCGTCGGTGACTGGGTGGCGCTGGAGCCGCTCGCGTCCGGGTCGAACGGGAGCGGCGCTCCCGCCGGCAACGGGGAGCACCGGCTCGTGCAGCGCGTCCTGCCCCGTCGAACCGCCGTCATTCGGCGCGCGCCCGGCGATCGCGAGCGGCCTTCGCAGGTGCTCGCGGCGAACGTCGACGTCGTGTTCATCGTCACGTCGGTGAACGCGGAGTTCAACGTGCGCCGCCTCGAGCGGTACCTGACCGTCGCGTGGGAATCCGGCGCCCGGCCGGTGGTCCTCCTGTCCAAGGCGGATCTCGCCATGGACCTCGAGGATCTCCGGATCCACGCCGAGTCCGCGGCGCCCGGCGTCGAGGTCATCGGCGTGTCGTCCGTCACCGGGCAGGGCCTGGACGAGGTGCGAGCCCACCTCGGCGAGGGCCGCACGGTCGTGTTCACCGGCTCCTCGGGTGTCGGCAAGTCATCGATCGTGAACGCGCTTGCCGGCGCGCCGCTGCTCGATACGGGCGGCATCCGGGAGGACGACGCGCGGGGCCGGCACACCACCACGCGCCGGCAGCTCGTCCGCCTCGCCGAAGGCCTGCTGATCGATACGCCCGGCCTGCGCGAGCTGGGCGTGCTCGACGGCGAGGGGCTGTCGAACACGTTCGAGGACGTGGAGGCGCTCGCGGCCGCGTGCCGGTTCAGCGATTGCAGCCATCGCTCGGAGCCCGGCTGTGCCATTCGCGCCGCGATCGCGGACGGCTCGCTCAAGGCCGACCGGTTCGCGGCCTACCAGAAGCTCGAGCGCGAGGCATACCGGTCCGTCCTGGCCACCGACGCGCTCGCGCGCCGCGCCGAACGGAAGAAATGGACGGCGATCTCGAAGAGCGTCGGCGCGCACATGCGCTTCAAGTACGGAGGCGACGGATGAGCGGCCCCGCGGGCATCACGTTCCGCCCTTTCGACCCCGCGCACCATTTCCCGGACGCCGCCGCGCTGATCCGCGACGTGAACGCCCACGACAGCGAGCCGTGGCTGCCGACGGCGGACAACCTCGCCCACGACTGGGCGCCCACCTCGGGCTTCGAGCCCGGACGCGACACCGTGCTCGCGTTCGACGGCGACCGGCTCGTCGGGGCGACGATCGTCGGCTGGCGCGAACGGACCGGCACGATCGTGCACAACATGGAGGTCTGGGTCCGACCGGCCGATCGGCGGCGGGGCATCGGCACGGCGCTGCTCCGGTGGGCGGAGCAGCATGCGGTCGACTCCGTCCCCGCGGGCTTCGGCGGCTCCCCAGCCCTGCCCCACGTGCACAACGGCGGCACGGATCGGGACCACGATGCCGCGAATGCGTTCGCCGTGGAGATGGGCTACCTGCCCATCCGGTTCGGGTTCGTGATGCAGCGCGATCTCGCCGAGCCCATCCCGGACGTTCCGCTGCCTGACGGCATCGAGGTCCGGCCCGTCCTCGAGGCGGACCACCGCCGCATCTGGGATGCGGACGTCGAGGCATTCAAGGACCACTGGGAGAGCGCGGTGCGCGAGGAATCGGACTACCGCCGGTTCTTCGATGAGCCCGATCTCGACACGTCGCTGTGGCAGGTCGCATGGGCGGGCGAGGAAGTCGCAGGCTCGGTGCTCAACTCCATCTACGCCGATGAGAACCGCGCGCTCGGTATCGAGGCGGGCTGGCTGCAGCACGTCTCGACGCGCCGGGCATACCGCGGACGCGGCGTGGCCGCTGCGCTGATCGCGCGCTCCCTCGTCGCGCTCCGGGGTCGGGGCATGGCGGTTGCCCGGCTCGGCGTGGACGGTGCGAACCCGACGGGCGCCGTCGGGCTGTACAAGCGCCACGGATTCACCGAGTTCCGCGGCTGGATCGTCATGCGCAAGCCATTCCCAACAGGCGTCGGGGTGGCGCCGCGGCCCGATGCCCTGCCCGAAGGCTTCCGGGCCCCGGAAACGGCCGCGTGAGCGCGACCCCGATGGCCGTCGTCCGCCTGCGTGCCATCGACTTCCCGGCCGAGGTCGAGACGGTCGTCGACCTCATCACCGAGATCAACATGCACGACCAGCCGGGCTGGTTCCCGACCGTCGCGGCGCTCAAGAACGACTGGACCGCATCGCCGAGCTTCCGGCCCGACCGCGACCTGCAGGGCGTGGAGCTCGACGGCCGGCTCGTCGGGCTGGCACGGCACAGCTGGCGGGATCGACCCGCCGTCGTGAGCCATCGCGTGGAGCTGTGGGTCCACCCCGCGCACCGCCGGCGCGGCCTCGGCAGCCGGCTCCTCGCCTGGGCGGAGGCGCGTGCGCGTGAATCGATCGCCGACGGAACCGGCGGGCCGACGGACAAGGCCCACCAGCTCGGCGGGGCCGGGCCTGACAGCGTGCCCGCGGCGGCCGCCTTCGCCACCGCGCGGGGCTTCGCTCCGTATCGATACCACTTCGAGATGCGTCGGCCGCTGGGCGACCCGATCCCGGACCTGCGGCTGCCGGACGGGCTCGAGCTCCGGCCCGTCACCCACGAGCAGCATCGGGCGATCTGGGATGCCGACGAGGAGGCCTTCCGCGACCATTGGGACCACGCCGCGCCGGTCGAGGGCGACTTCGAGCGCTTCTTCGCCGAGCCCGAGCTCGACCCCACCCTCTGGCAGGTGGCATGGGACGGCGATGAGGTCGCGGGGCTGATCATCAACACGATCTACGCGCGGGAGAACGAGCTCGAGGGCGTCCTCGTCGGCTGGCTCGACAGCGTCGCGACGCGCCGGCCGTGGCGCGGTCGCGGTCTCGCCGGCGCGCTCATCGTCCGCTCGATGGCCGCGCTTCGGGATCGCGGCATGAGCGAGGCCGGCCTCGGCGTCGACGCCGAGAACCCCACGGGCGCGCTGCGGCTGTACGAGCGGTTCGGGTTTCGGCGGATCCGGACCTGGAACTTCTACCGGCGGCCGCTCGACAGCTAGGTCGGCAGTCGTCCCTCGCGGGCGACCCACTCCAGCCAGGCGCGCTCGGCGCCGATCGTCGTGGACCGTCCGTGGCCGGGTAGCACCTGGAGCGGGTCGTCGAGGCGCCGCAGCCGATCGAGGGACGCGACCATCTGCTCCGGCGAGCCGCCCGGCAGGTCTACGCGACCGAAGGAGCCGGCGAAGAGCGTGTCGCCGCTGTACAGCCGGCCGTTGTCGTCGTCCAGCAGGCAGACCGACCCCTCGGTGTGGCCGGGCGTATGCAGCACCTTGAGCACGACGGACCCGAACCGGATCGCACCGCCCTCGGCCAGCTCGACCGCGGGCACGGATGGCGGGATGTCGAACGGCGCCCACATCGGCTTCGGGTCGGCGAGCCGGTGCGCGTCCAGGGGATGGATCGCGATCTTCGCGCCGGTGTGCTCGGACACGCGGGCGTTGTCGCCGGTGTGATCCCAATGGCCGTGCGTGGTCACGATGAACCGCAACGTCCAGTCGCGCGCCGCGAGCTCGCCGGCGATCCAGTCAAGGGACGGAATCGCGGTGTCGATGGCGATGGCCTCGCGCGTTCGCTCGTCGGCGACGATGTGGACGTTCGTGGAGATCGGGCCGACGACCCGGTGCAGCGCTTCCACGTTGACGAAGGACGTTGCCGTCGTCAGGCGGCGGGCGCCAGCTGCGCTCGAACGCAGTCGAAGGTCTGGTCGATGAGCTTCGCCGCCGTGCCTTCGATCATCCGCGAGCCGACGCCTGCGAGCGCCCCGAACAGCTCCACGGTCGCCGCGTAGTCCATGCGCGTGGGGCCGTCGGGCGGGCCGCTGAGGTGCATGGACCCACTCGCGTCCACGGAGGTCCCCGGTGCCGCGCCCGTGGCCCGGATGATCGCGCGATCTGGCGCGACGGCTTCGATGAGCTCCAGGTCGATGTTGAACCCGAGGGTCATGAAGCCGACGCCGACCTTCGCGCGGACGCGCGCGTGCGTCGCATCCTCGTGCTCGATGGACTCCACGCCGGGGCCGCACGTCGCCAGCCGGTCGAAGTCGAGGAGCAGGTCCCAGACGGCCTGACGCGGGGCCTCGATGTCGACGCTGCCGGTGAACTCCATCGGCGGAGTCTAGAGCCCGAAACGGTCAGTGCGCCGCTATGCGTTCGGTCGATTCCCATAGACTCGGCGAGGTCGCAGGGATGCGGGGGCTGTCGTGGCATTGCGTCCAGAGCTGGTCGTTCTCGAGGCGGGTCCGAATCCGGTCGTCGCGGTCAATGCCCGCGGCGCGATCACGTACGCCAACCCGAAGGCGGAGGTGGCGTTCGGCTACGCCGAGGACGAGCTGCTCGGGCAGTCCATCGAGGTGCTCGTCGCCGAGGGTGCGCGCGGCCCGCACGCCGCGTACCGCCAGACCTTCCAGGAGCACCCGCTCGCCCGGCCCATGGGCCTGGGCATGGACTTCGCCGCGCGCCGGCGCGACGGCACCGAGTTTCCGGCCGAGATCAGCCTCTCACCGGTCGAGACCGAGCACGGCCTCGAGATCTTCGCCACGGTCGTCGACATCACGGCCCGGAAGGCCGCCGAGGCAGCGCTCATCGAGAGCGAGCGGCGGTTCCGCACGGTCATGGAAGCCTCACCCAACCCGATCGTCGGCATCGATCGCTCGGCGACCATCATCTACGCCAGCCCGAAGGTCGAGGATGCGTTCGGGTACCGACCGGACGAGCTCATCGGCATGCCGATCGAGACGCTGCTGCCGGAGCGGGTTCGCGAGCGTCACGTCGTGCACCGCACGCAGTTCATGGAGCGACCCGCATCGCGGCCGATGGGCATCGGCCTGGATCTCGCCGGGCGGCGCAAGGACGGGCGCGAGTTCCCGGTCGAGATCTCGCTGTCACCCATCAACACACGGGAAGGCCTCGTCGTGTTCGCCACGGTCGTCGACATCACGGCACGCAAGAGCGCCGAAGCGCAGCTGCTGCAATCGCAGAAGCTCGAATCGATCGGGCGGCTGGCCGGCGGCGTGGCCCACGACTTCAACAACATCCTGTTCGCGATCAACGGCTACACGGAGCTCTTGATCGAGGACCTGCAGAGCACCCCGCCGGACGACCTGACCGGGGTCCGCGAGAGCCTGGCGGCCATCCAGGGCGCGGCCGATCGCGGCGCGAACCTCACGATGCAGCTCCTCGCCTTCAGCCGGCGCCAGGTCATGGCCGAGAAGGTCGTGGAGCCGACGAGCACGATCCGCGCGCTCGAGCCGATGCTTCGCCGCCTCATCGGCGCGAACATCGACCTGCGCGTCGTCCCGCGCGAGGATGCCGGGCGCATCCGGGTGGATCCCGGCCAGCTCGACCAGATCGTGATGAACCTCGTCGTCAATGCCCGCGATGCGATGCCCGCCGGCGGCTCGATCACGATCGAGATCAGCGACTCGATCTTCGAGGAGTCGTACGCCCTCGAGCACTTCGAGGTCGAGCCGGGAGCGTACGTGATGCTGGCGGTCACGGATAACGGCGTCGGCATGGACAGGGAGACGCGCGAGCACATCTTCGAGCCGTTCTTCACCACGAAGGAGCAGGGCCAGGGGACGGGGCTCGGGCTGGCCACGATCTACGGCATCGTGCGGCAGGCGGGCGGGCACATCTGGCTCTACTCCGAGCCCGGCCACGGGTCCACGTTCAAGATCTACTTCCCGCGCGTCGCCGAACCGGCGTCCGCGACGCCCGGGGCGAGCCAGACGGACGCCCCGGCGCGGGGCACCGGCTCGGTGCTGCTCGTCGAGGACGAGCCCGCCGTGCGGGACATGACGCGACGGATCCTCGAGCGCGCCGGCTACGAGGTCACGGCGATGGAGAACGGCCGCGCGGCCATGGATGCCGTCGAGCGCATGGATGGCCGGTTCGACATCCTCGTCACCGACGTGGTCATGCCCGTCATGTCCGGCCTCGAGCTCGCCGCCTGGGTGCTGGACCGGCACCCCGACACCGGGATCGTGATGCTGTCGGGCTACACCGCGGAAACGCTGGACCTTGAACGGCTGCTTGCCCGGGGGGCGAAGTTCGTGAGCAAGCCGCTGTCATCGGGCGAGATGCTGCGGGCGATCCGCGAAGCCGCCGCGGCGAGACGAGCGGATGGCTGATGGCATGAGCGACGCACCCGCCCCGCCCGCCACCGTGCTCGTCATCGACGACGATCCGGGCCTTCGGATGCTCTTCGCGACCGCGCTCCGCCGAGCCGGCTACGCGACGCTCGAAGCCGCCGATGGCGAGGAGGGGCTCGCGCTCGTGCACACCGCGGCCGTGGGCCTCGTGCTGTGCGACGTGACGATGCCGGGCATGGACGGCTACGCCGTGGTCCGCGCGCTGCGGGCGTCGCCGGACACGGCGACCCTGCCGGTCGTCCTGATCACCGGGACGGCCGCGGACGATGCCGTCATCGAAGGCCTCGCGGCCGGCGCGGACGATTTCCTCGGCAAGCCGGTCCGGCTTGATGAGCTCGTCGCGCGCGTCAAGGCCCATATCCGGACGCGCTCCGCGTGGCTGGACGTCGTCCAGGACGAGCTGCACGCACGCCTCGGCGTCGCAGCGACCCTCGCCCGCCTCCGACCGGGTTCGGATCCGGAAGACACCGCGCGCGTGATCGTGGCCGAGCTAGCGGAGCGTCCCGAGATTGCCTTCGTGGCCGTGTTCCAGGTGGAGCCCGGCCGTCGGGGCCGCATCCTCGCGACGAGCCTTGCGCCCGGCGGCGACCTTGCCGCCGCGGCGCCCTCGATGCGGCGAATGCGCTACCTCATCGACCGCGCGACCGCGGGACCGTGGGTGGAGGACATCGTGGGGCCGGAGCCGGGTGAGCTGTCGAACAGGTTCTGGTCCTCGGGCTTCGACGTCATCGCCGGCGCACCGATCTTCTGGAACGAACGGCTCGTGGGCATCCTCACGATGGGTCGCAATCGGGAGCCGGGCCAGGCAAGCCCATCGCGCGTGCGGGATCTCCTCCTTGCGACGGTCATCGACTACGCGGCCGTGCTCGGCGCCACGGTGGGACATTCGCTGTCCGCCCGATCCGACCTTCGCGGCGAGGAGCGCCGGCTCCGACGCATCCTCGCCCACCAGGAGCTCGACGTCGTGTTCCAGCCGATCGTGGAGCTGGAAACCCTGCGCGTGATCGGCTACGAGGCGCTGACGCGCTTCGACGACGGGGTCCCACCCGACGTGCGGTTCGCCGAGGCGTGGGCGGCCGGCGTCGGCGTCGAGTTCGAGCTGGCCGCCGTGGCCCTCGCCGCCAAGCGCGCAGCAACGCTTCCGTCAACGATGCTCCTCGCGCTGAACCTGTCGCCCGACGTGGTGCTCTCCGCCGCCGATCGCCTCGTCCGCACCCTGCCCGTGGGCCGCCCGGTCGTGCTCGAGATCACGGAGCACGTCCCCGTCCGCGACTATCGAGCCCTGCGCGACGCGATCGGCGGGCTCGGCGGGGCGCATTCGGCCGTGGATGACATGGGCGCCGGGTTCGCGAGCATGCGCCACGTCCTCGAGCTCAAGCCCGCCTTCGCCAAGATGGACATGAGCCTGATCCGCGGCATCCACGAGGACGAGCTGCGCCAGGGTCTCGCCGCGGGCCTCGTCTACTACGGGCTGCGATCCGGGTTCCGCCTGATCGCCGAGGGCGTGGAAGAGGAGGCGGAGGCCACGAAGCTGCGCGAGCTCGGTGTGGAGCTGGGCCAGGGCTACCTGTTCGGGAGGCCGGCGCCCCTCAGCTCCTGACCGGCGCCCAGCGAACGATCCCGACGCGCGACGGCGGGCTGCGGAACGAACCGTCCGGCTCCAGCGCCTGGTCGAGCGCCCGCTCCAGCCGCCGATCCCCCTGGCTCCCCGGCTCCACCCACGTCTGGCGACGGAGGAACGTCAGGATCTCGCCGCGGTCGCGCCAGACCCGGGCGGGCCGATCGAGGAGCTCGACGTCCGGCGTGGCGCCGCGGGCCACGAGCAGGTCGACGAAGTCGTCGAGCGCCGGCAGGGGCTCACGCGGCTCGCCGTGGACGGCAAGGAAGAACGGCGCGGCGGCAGCAGCCGGCGGATGCTCCTGCATCACGGCCACGCACTCGCGCCGCGCAGCCGCATCCAGCGCCTCGACGAAGGGCCTGATCCATTCGGTGTCGTGGCCGACGTTGGCGATGAAGCTGACGTCCGCCGCCGGGAGCGCGCCGAGCGACGCGGCTGCCGCGGGCCACCGACCGGCCACCACGCGGACGTTCGCGATGCCGTGCTCGCGCTTCCCGGCCTCGAGCGCCGCAACCATCGCGTCCGACGGATCGACGGCGATCACGGCGCCGATCGCGAGCGCGAGCGGGAAGGCATACCGGCCGGCACCGGCACCGACGTCCAGCCACGTATCCGTGGGCCGAGCGATCGCCCGCAGCCGTTCGAGCACGTCGTCACCACGGCGGTGCGGGTCGTCGCGGAACAGGCCCGCCACGGGCGCGTAGTGGTCCGCATCGGGCGGGGTCTCGCGGAGGCGGTCCACCTGCTCGCGGTTGCGCTGGACCCGGCCGGCCCAGTCGGCCTCGATGGCGGCGACGAGATCGATCGGCCGGTCGACGTCCGGGTTGTCGCCGTCGACGGCCAGCCAGCGTACGAGGAGGGGCTCGGCCGCCAGCTGCGGTCCGATTCCGCGGTCGCCGGAGGCCGCCGCGACCAGGCGCGCGGCCTCGCGCTCCAGGCGCATCGGGTTCCGGGCGCCCGATTCCGCGTAGTGCGGCGCCACGACGGGGCGCTCCGGGTCGAACGGCGCGGCCACGACGGCGCGCACCACCTCGGGCGCGAGGCGCGGCTGGTCGCCGAGGACGACGAGCACGGCGTCCGGCGCCGGCGAGGAGGCCATCGCGGCCGCCCAACCGAGCTGCAGCGAGCTCGACAGGCCGCGCTCGGGCTCGGGGTTGATCACGCGCGCCGCGGCCCGCCATTCGATCGGCGCGAGGAGCGTCGAGTCCGGCCCGAGGACGACGATCGGGTCGTCCTGGCCGGCTGCGGCGAGGGCATCGAGCACATGCTGCAGGACGGGCCGGCCCGCGATGCGGGCCTCGAGCTTGTGGCCACCGAACCGCTCGCCCGCGCCGGCCGCGAGCACGATCGCCCGGACCCGCGGCTCGCTCATTCGCCGGATCAGGCGGACGGGGCGCGGTCGATCATCGGCGCCGCGGATCCGCCGCGCCGGGCCGCGACGATCTCGGCCAGGATCGCGAGCGCGGTCTCGGCCGGCTCGCGCCCCCCGAGGTCGAGCCCGATGGGTCCGTGCAGGTGGCGGAGCTGGTCTTCGGCAGCGCCCGCCTCGACCAGGCGCTGGCGGCGCTCGGCCTGCGTCTTCCGCGACCCGATCGCGCCCACGTAGCGAACGCCGCGCGCGATCGCGTCCTGGATCGCCGGCTCGTCGAACTTCGGATCATGCGAGAGGACGGCGACCGCATCGTTCGGGCCAAGGCCGATCGCCTGGAACGCTTCGTCGGGCCAGTCCGTCCGGAGCTCGTCGACTTCGGGAAAACGCTCGCGCGTCGCGAACGCCGTGCGGGCGTCGACGACGATGCACGCGTAGCCAAGTGCCTTCGCGAGGACGACGAGCGAGCGCGCCACCTCCGTCGCGCCGACGATGACCAGTCGTGGCGGCGCCGGGAACGCCTCGACGAAGACGGTCCGGTTCGGGAGCTCCACCGTTCGAGATCGGCCTGCCGCGAGCGTCGCCGCACGGATCTCACCGAGGTCCGCCTCGTCCGCCTGGCCGCCGGCCTTCGCTGAGCTGGGCGGCGGGGTGTCGGCCGGGAGCTCCGTGACCACCGTGGTGCCGAGGGCATCGCCATCGCGACCCGTCCCGCGTGCCGCGGCAACGACCTCGTCGCGCACCGAGGGCTCGACGAGCACGTCGAGGGTGCCGCCGCACTGCAGGCCCACGGACCACGCGAGATCGTCGCTGATCCCGTAGCGGATGACGGCGGGCTGGCCGGTGCGCTGCGCCTCGGCGACCGCCTCGGCGGCGGCTCCCTCGACGCAGCCGCCGCTCACCGAGCCGACCATCCGGCCGTCGTCGGCGACGAGCAGCACCGAGCCTTCCTGGCGCGGCGCCGAGCCGTAGGTGCGCAGCACGACGGCGCGGCCCACCCCGAGCCCTTCGGCCCGCCAGGCGTCGTACTGGTCCAGCAGCTCGCGCATCAGGCAGCCGCTCGCATCAGGCAGCCGCTCGCATCATGCGATCCGGGGTGCCGCGGTGGGGTCGGGAGCGGCGTCCGGCAGCGCCGAGGGCATCGTCTCGGCGAGCTGCGCCGGTGGCACCGGCGGGATGTGCGCGGCCGCTCCCCCACCGCGCCGTACGTCGGCGGCGCGACCGCCACCAAGCACCTCGCCGAGCCGCTCCAAGCTGGCAACCGTCCCCGCGGCAAGGAAATCGTCGATGTACGGGAAGGCGGCGCGCATCCCTGCCGCCAGCGGCTGGTAGCCCGCGGTGCCCGCGAGCGGGTTCAGCCAGACGAGCCGGTGGCAGTTCCGCCGAAGCCGCGCCGCCTCGACGGCCACGAGCGCGGGGTCGCCCCGGTCCCACCCATCCGAAACGACGATCACCACGCCGCTCGTGCGGAGCGTCCGGCGCGCCCACTTCACGTTGAACTCGTGGAACGATTCGCCGATCCGCGTC
>DASSHR010000141.1:0-11333 GCA_035692745.1 Candidatus Limnocylindrales bacterium
GTCCGCGTCCCGTCGGCCTCCGAACCGACCCACGGCGGACCCCAGCCGCGCGTCGCGTCGCCCTCGGGCGGCTCGACCTTGATGACATCGGCACCGAGGTCCGCAAGGAGCATCGTGCAATACGGCCCGGCCAGCACCGTCGAGCAGTCGATGACGCGGATACCGGCGAGGGGTCCGGGCGCTGGGAAGGCTGGCACGGCGCCGATTGTGGCAGGGCGCCGAAGCAATCAGGCGGGCAGGTCCAGGCTGCGTGCGTCGAGCGCGCCTTCGCGCACCCATTCGACGAGGTCGCGGTTCACGACGATCGTGCCGCCCGGCTCCTCGACGATGTCGGGCCCGACGCGGAACATGATCGAAGCGTCCGTGAGCGGCACCATCGCCTCCCGAGCACGCAGCGCAGCCAGCGGGTCTTCGCCGATGTTCGAGTGCAGGCGCCCGGCAACGAGATAGCGCCCCGTCCGGAGCACGAGCCGGTGCGTCTTCGTCGGGATGCGCAGGGCGCGGTTGCCGCGCGGGCCGCCCACGCGCACCAGCGCGAGCTCGTGGCGGCCGACCAGGATCTCCGGAACCACCATCGAGCCACCGTCCGGCAGCCGCTCGGCCAGCGCGTCCACGAGCACGAACTCGTGATGGGCATTGAGCATGTCGGTCAGGCGTCCGTTGTCGAGGCGGACGCGACCGGACAGCCGTTCGCTCGTCGAATAGGCGACGAAGTCGACCTCCGGCAGGTCCGCAACAGCGTCACCGAGCACGCGGCGGCCCGCTGGCCCGGGCTGGCGCAGCACGAGCCGAAGACGGGACCCGATCGATCCGATCACGTGCGAAGGATGCGCGGACGCACCACCGTTCGTATGCCCGCCGAAGGTACGGGCCGAGGTGAACGAGGGGCTATCGTTCCAACTCGCACGATGCAGCCTCGACCGCTCGATCCAAGCCACGACCTGCCGGGCGTCGCCGACCTGCTCGGCCGGACACGTGCCGCCGGCGGGCTGTCGCATCCGGGCGGGATCCAGTGGTGGCTGCGCGGGCTCGGCAAGGCCGGCAACGACGATCTCGCCGCGTACGTCTGGGCGGACGATGCCAAGGCGGGCAGCGCGCTGCGCGGCTTTGCGCTCGTCGACGGCGACTTCGTCGCGTTCGAACGCGTCGATGGCGGGCCGACGCAGCTCGAGCTCGTGACGTGGCTCGAGGGCGAGATGCGCGGTCTGGGGCGCGCGGCGATCGAGTTCCACGTCCCTGAGGGCGACCCGTTCGCCGAGGTGCTCGCGGACCGCGACTACAAGGCCGCGGGGACGGAGCTGGAGCTGCTTGCGGACGTCTCCACCGAGCCGAAGGTCCCCGCGCTCCCGGACGGCTACCGGTTCGGGTCGCTCCTGGATGTCTCGGACGACGCCTACATCGAAGGCCACCGCGCGGCGTGGTCGGACACGAAGCCGTCGCCGTACCGGCGCGAGCTCCACGACGCCATGCGCGCGATGCCGCACTTCCGGCCGGACCTCGTGACCCTCGCGATCGCTGCTGACGGCACAGTCGCGTCGTACTGCGTGGGCTGGTTGGACGACCGGTCGGCGACCCTCGAGATCGAGCCGCTGGGGACGCATCGCGACCACCGCCGGCGCGGGCTCGCCCACGCGGTCGTGAAGGAGGTCCAGCACCGGGCGTGGGCCAACGGCGCCACGCACGTCCTCGTCTGGAACAGCCCCGAGACGAACCCGGCGGCCTACGGCCTGTACACCGGCGCGGACATGCCGCCGAACCGGACATTGATGGCACTCAAGCGGCCGCTGTAGGTCGGCGGCGCGACGCGCCGGACGAGGTGGCGCCCTGTTCATGCGGCCCCGCGGGGGCGGTGACCGCGGGGCTCGCCCTTCTGGATCAAGTTGAACTGGAGCAACGACAGACGAGCCTCGCTGGCGTGGGGCTCGTTCGTTCAATCCGTTGTTCAACGCTGGGTGCGGCGGCTGAGCCCTGCCGTTTCCGCACATCGGGCGCGCCGCAGGGCGGTTCGGCGCGCTTCGTTCGTCCTTGCTCCAGTTGAACTGGGGCCGCACCAACGAACCTCGCCCGTGGCGCCCCGTTTGGATCGGCGGCACCGTGGCACGCGGCCGCTGTAGCTCCGCGGCGCAAGCCGCCGAACAAGGTGACGCCCCGTTCGGGCGGGCGAACGGGGCGTCGGAATGTGCGAGGAATGGCGGACCCGACCGGATTCGAACCGGCGATCTCCAGCGTGACAGGCTGGCATGTTGGGCCGCTACACCACGGGTCCGAGTAGCGCTGGCGGAGGATACCAGAAGGTTCCGCGGTATCCTCGCGGGCCCATGCCGATCATCGACCTCCGCTCCGACACCGTCACCAAGCCCAGCCCCGAGATGCGTCGCGCGATGGCCGATGCCGAGGTCGGCGACGACGTCTTCGGCGACGACCCCACCGTTCGCGCCCTCGAGGAGCGGGCCGCAGGCCTGCTCGGCAAGGAAGCTGGGCTCTTCGTCTCATCGGGCGCGATGGGCAACCTCGTCGCGCAGCTGGCCCACGTCCAGCGCGGCCAGGAGGTCATCGCCGGGACCCATGGCCACATCATGCTGCACGAGGCGGCGAGCTACGCGGTGGTCGTCGGCGCATCCGTTCGACCGATCGACGAGCAGCCCGACGGCACCCTCGACCTGCAGCAGGTGCGCGAGGCCTTCCGCGACCCGATGGACGTCCACGACCCGATCACCGGGCTCGTCGTGTTCGAGAACGCGAGCGCGCACGCGAACAACCAGCCGGTCGGGTCGGCATATGTGCGGGCGCTGGCGGACGTGGCGCACGAGGGCGGCGTGCCGCTGCACATCGATGGCGCCCGGTTCTGGAACTCCGTCGTGGCCCTCGACGAGGATCCGCGCCAGCTCGCCGGCCCTGCCGACAGCGTGACGTTCTGCCTGTCGAAGGGCCTTGCCTGCCCCGTCGGCAGCGTGCTGGTCGGGTCGAAGGAGTTCATCTGGCAGGCACGCCGTGCGCGCAAGCTGCTCGGCGGTGGGATGCGCCAGGTCGGGATCCTCGCGGCCGCGGGGCTCGTGGCCCTGCAGGACGGCGACGCGGGGATGATCGATCGCCTGGCGGACGACCACTCGAACGCCCGCTACCTCGCCGAGGCGCTCGCCGACATCCCGGGCATCAGGTCGCCCGGCGAGACGGCCCAGCCCGAGGGCGACCGCCTCGACCCGGCCCGCGTTCGCACGAACTTCGTCCTGTTCCGCGTCGAGCGCAACCGCGAGGCGTTCCTCGATGCCCTCGAGCGGCGCGGCGTGCTGATGCTCTCGTTCATGCCCCACAACGGCCAGATCCGCGCGGTGACCCACTACGGGATCGAGCGATCGGACGTCGACGCCACGATCCAGGCCGTTCGCGAGGCCCTCGACGAGCTGCCGGCGACGGCGGTCGGCGCGTCCAGCTCCGCACGCGCCTACGCGGGCGCCGTCGCGTGACGAACCGCTCCTTCGGGGGCGTGGAGCTCACCCGCGCCGCAGCCGCGGCGACGCCCGGCCCGCTCGACGACCACCTGTACGACCTCGTCGAGGCGCGCTTCCGGCGCGTCGTCGAGGAGGAGCCCACCTGGGCGACCTATCTCGGAATCCACGCCTGGGACGACCGCCTGCCCGACCCGGCACGGGAGCGGGTGCTCGGCGACATCGAATCGGATCGCGCCCACGTGGCGGCCCTGGAGGCGATGGACCCCGCGGCGCTCTCGGCCGAGGCGCGCTTCGAGCGCGAGCTGGAGCTGCATCACGTCCGGCTGCGGATCTACCGCGCCGAGACCCTGCGGATCTGGGAGCGCCGCACCACCGGCGCCTCCGCGCTCGGCGATGCCCTGTTCCCGCTGTTCACGCGCGACTTCGCGCCGCTCGACGAGCGGCTCGGCGCGATCATCCAGCGCCTCGAGGCCGCGCCCGCGTTCCTGCGCGGCTTCCGGTCGCGCGCCGTGGTGCCCCAGGTCCAGGCCTGGCTCGAGATCGAGCACCGCTCGGGCGGCAACGTCCCGAAGTTCCTCGACGAGATCACGGCAGCGGCGGACGGCGCCGGCGCCGGGGTCCCGGACGCGACGCGCGCCCACCTGCAGCGCGCGGTCGAGAAGGCCAAGGTCGCGATCGGCGACCAGCTCGAATGGATCGACGAGATCATGCCCGGCGCGGTCCCCAACTGGGCCATCGGTCGCGAGCAGTACGACGAGCTGCTCGCGCTTCGCGCGTTCGACGGGCTCGACACGGACGCCATCCTCGAGATCGGCTGGCAGCAGCTCGAGCACAACCACGAGCTCCGACGGAAGGCCGCCCGGGAGATCGATCCGAACGCCAGCGAATCCGAGGTCGTCGAGCGCGTCAAGGACGACCACCCCGCCACGTTCGACGAGGCGCTCGAGGGCTACCGCGACGCCATGGCCCGCGCCCGCCAGCACCTCATCGACCACGACATCGCGACGGTCCCGGACGACGAGCGGGTCGAGGTCGTACCGACGCCGCCGTTCCTGCGCGGCGTCATGCCCTTCGCCGCCTACTTCGAGCCGGCGCGCTACGACGCGTCACCGATCGGGGTGTACGTCGTGACGCCCGACGTCGACGACAACCCGAGCGCGATGCGGGAGCACTACTGGGCGTCGATCAGCAACACGAGCATCCACGAGGCATACCCGGGCCACCACCTCCAGCTGGCCCTTGCCGGCCGCCACCCGTCGCTCAGCCGCGCCCAGGTCGATGCACCGGAGTTCGTCGAGGGCTGGGGCATGTACAGCGAGCAGATGATGCGCGAGGAGGGCTTCGACACCGGCCCGAAGTTCATGGTCGCCCTCGCCACCGACGCGATCTGGCGAGCCGCCCGGATCGTGCTCGACGTCCGGATGCACCGCGGCGAGATGTCGATCGAGGACGCCACGCAGTTCCTCATCGAGCACACCGGGTTCGAGCGCCCGAACGCCCTCGCCGAGGCGCGGCGCTACACGTACACGCCCACGTACAACCTGTCGTACCTGCTCGGGAAGGTGCTGCTGCTCAAGCTGCGCGACGAGGAGCAGGCCCGGCTGGGCGCTGCGTTCTCGCTGCGCGACTTCCACGATGTCCTCCTGCGCGGCGGCTCGCTGCCGGTGTCGTTCCACCGGCGGGCGCTCCACGGCGAGGGCCGATCGTCGGGCGGCGCCGGCGCGGCCGCCGGCCGCTAGCGCGTTGCAGGTCATCCCCTCGATCGACGTCAAGGACGGCCGATCGCGCATCGTGTTCTGGCCCGGCGTCTCCACGGGCGTCGGCGCCCCGACCGACCGACCGGAGCGGATCGCCGAGCACTTCGTGGGACTCGGCGCCCCGCTCATCCACGTCATCGACTTCGACGGCGCCCTGCGGGGCGCACCCGTGAACACGGACGTGGTGGGCGCCATCGCTTCGCGCATCGCGACCCCGCTCCAGCTCGCCGGCGGGCTCGACACGCCCGAGGCCATCCGGGTCGCGTTCGCGGCCGGCGCCACCCGCGTGGTGACGACCCTCGCCGTCGCGGATGACGCGGCGATGCTCCGTTCCTGCCTCGAGGTGGCCGGCGACTGGCTCGCGGTCGGGCTCGATGCGCGCGCGGACCGGCTCGCCGCGTTCCGCTGGCACCGCGCGGCGCCGCCGACCCTGCGCGAGCTCGTCTCGGAGCTGGCGGGCCGCGGCGTCCGGCGCTTCGTGCTGGGCCACGCGACCGGCGACGCGGAGGTCGCCGAGATCGCCGCGCTGGCGCGAACCGTCGACGCGGACCTCCTGATCGCGGGCGGCGTCGCCGATGCCACGGGGATCCGGCGCATGCGCGACTCGGGCGCAGCGGGCATCATCCTCGGCGAGGCGCTCCTGTCCGGGGCGATCGACTACCAGACCGCCCGTGAGGCTGCCGCATGAGCTCCCGCCAACCAGGTCGCCGCATCCCTTCGAAGAGCCACGGCATGCGTGCGCCTGGACCGTCCGGCCGCCCGCCGGTCAACCCGCCGGCCCCTGCCGCCGACGGCGTCGCGGCCGCCCCGCCGCCCGCGGATCCCGGCAGCGGCACTGCAACCCCCGCGACCGGTACGACGCCGACGGGCACGACGCCCACCAGCACGACGACCGTGCGCCCCGGCAGTCGGTCCGCGAACCGGGCCGCCAAGCGCGCAGCCACCACCGGCGTCCGCCCGAAGACGCAGCTGCGCAAGCCCGCCAAGCGCTCCAGCAACGCCAACAACACCGGGCTGATCGTCCTCGCGGCAATCGCCGTCGTCGGCCTGGCGGCGCTGATCATCGTCGCCAACCCGTTCGGCTCGGCCTCGGCGAGCCCGGGTGCGTCGGACGGGGCGGTCGCGACGCGGCTGCTCACCGGGTGCCCCACCGAAGCGCCGGCGGGGCTGGCCGCGGGCGAGAAGCGCACCGTGACCCTGGCGACCACGAAGGGCGACATCGTCATCGAGGTCTCCGCGGATCTTGCCCCGGTGGCGGCCGCGAACTTCGTCGCCCTCGCGGAGTGCGGCTTCTACGACGGGGTCATCTTCCATCGCGTCATCCCGGACTTCATGATCCAGGGCGGGGATGGCCAGTACGCGTGGACGGGCGGTCTCGATGCCGCCCGCGCGGGACAGGGTGGTCCGGGCTATGAGTTCGCGGACGAACCGGTCAACGGAAGCTACTCGCGTGGCACGGTGGCGATGGCGAACGGTGGAGCCGACACGAACGGCAGCCAGTTCTTCATCATGGTCAAGGATTCGACGACCCTGCCGAAGGACTACGTGATCTTCGGCCAGGTCACCGCCGGCATGGACGTCGCCGACCAGATCGTCGCGGGGCCGCGGGACGCGAACGACTTCCCGGACGATCCGGTGGCCATCACCTCGGCGACCGTTGCGCCCCTCGCCGCCTCGACCCCGTCCGCCGCGCCCACGACCGCGCCGAGCGCCGCGCCGGCCTCACCGTCGGCCGCGCCGGCGTCCTGATCCAGCAGAACCAGCACGAACCAGCACCATTCCGGAAGGAGCACCACCGATGACCACCGCAACCATCAGCACCGAGCTCGGCGACATCGAGGTCGACCTGTACACGCAGGCCGCCCCGAAGGCGACCCAGAACTTCATCGATCTCGCGAAGAAGGGCTTCTACGACGACGTGATCTTCCACCGCGTCATCCCCGGCTTCGTGATCCAGGGCGGCGACGGCGAGCACGGCAAGAAGTCGTCCCTGAATGCCGGCCGGGTGGGCACCGGCGGACCCGGCTACACGTTCGCGGACGAGCCGGTCCACGGCGACTACGGCCGCGGCTCGCTCGCGATGGCGAACTCGGGACCGAACACGAACGGCAGCCAGTTCTTCATCTGCACGGCCGACCTGTCGGGCCGGCTACCGAAGAACTACACGCTGTTCGGCCAGGTCACGAAGGGCCTCGATATCGTCGACAAGATCGTCAGCGCGCCGCGGAACGTCCGCGACCTGCCCGATTCGCCCGTGGCCATGACCTCGGTGACGATCCACGAGGACTGACCGCCCGACGGGCCGATCAGGGCCTGCAATGCCGCTGCAATGCGGCGGAGCACGGCCCGCGACGAAGAGTTAAGGGTTTTTCACAATCTCTGCGACGAAAACCCTTGGATTCAGCACATCAGTCAACTAGACTGTGCCACGCACTGCGCTCGCGCAGCGTCCGCTGCCCCAGCGGCAAGGTCATGGGTAGGTTGGGTCAGGGTAGTCGGTGCAGCCGACGTGATAGATGCCCTTGACGCGTGGCGGAAGCGTCCGTTTCGACGGATTTCTTCACCGGGACAGCATCGGAGCGGCTCCTTCGGGAGCCGCTCCGAACTTTTTCCGCCGGATTCTCCAGCGATTCGGGAACTCTTTCGTCGATTCCCGCCCCATTCCAGCCAGCGCCGACCGATGATGTCGGCCAACGCGGTGGAGGCGGATCGGGATCCATGGCGGAACGCGTCCTCGTCGAACGCGCGATGGCCGGGGATCGGCTCGCCTTCGATGAGCTCGCCGCTCGCTGGGTCAACCGCCTGTACGGCATCGCGAGCCTGATCCTCCGCGATCCCGACCAGGCGTCCGACGCCACCCAGGAAGCCCTGATCTCGGCGTGGCGCGACCTGTCCGCGCTGCGCGATGCCGATCGCTTCGGCGCATGGCTCAATCGGTTGCTCGTCCGGGCCTGCCATCGCGAGGCGCGGCGAGCGAGGGGCCGCCTCGTGGTGGAGGTCGGCGATGCATCGCTGGATGTCCGCCCGGCGCGCGACGACCTCCCGGGCTTCCTCGACCGCGATCAGCTCGAACGCGGCTTCCGGCGCCTGGACGTGGAGCATCGGGCGATCCTCGTCCTCCACCACCTCGAAGGGTTCACGCTCGCCGAGATCGGTGAAGTCCTTGGGATGCCCGTCGGGACGGTCAAGTCGAGGCTGCACCGCGCGCTGGGCACGATGCGCGCGGCGCTCGACGCGGATGCCCGCGTCGTCAGCATCGATCGAGGGCGGATCGCATGACCGCGCGATACGACGTCGATCGGGAGGTCGTGGCGTGGCTCGACGCGCAGCGGCCCGCGGTCGCACCGGAGCACGTGTTGGAGGGCGTGCGCGGCGCCGTCGCCACCGTCCGCCGCCGGCCCGGCGCGCTCGTCGCGGATCGATGGACATGGCGTCACCAGGTGGGGCTTCGAACCACGGCGCGCGTCGTGGTCGTCCTTGCCGTCCTCGCATCGATCGCCGCGCTGGCCGTCGTCGGTTCGGGGCTCCTCGGCCCACGCCGGCCGGCGCCGCCATTCGGGCTGACGCGGGCCGGCCTCATCGCCATCGACACGAAGGACGGCATCGTCGTCACCGCCGCCGACGGAACCAATCGCTCGGTGCTCGTCAGCGGCGCGGGCACGGACGTGAGCCCCACCTGGTCGCGCGACGGCCTTCGGCTGGCCTTCTGGCATCAGGCGGTCGCGCGAGGCCCGTGGAGCCTCGTCGTGGTCGATGCCGACGGTTCGAATCGGGCAGTCCTCGCGGACGGCGTCCATCTTCGCGCCCGCGAGGACTCGTTCAACCAGCCGAGCAACCTCTCGTGGTCGCCGGACAGCCGGCAGATCGCGTTCGCTGCGGACGTCGGCGCCGGCAGCAGCGTGTTCGTGGCGACCCTCGGGAGTCGGGCAGCGATGCAGCTCACGGACCCGACGCTCCGGGCGCTCGATCCGGCGTGGTCGCCGACGGGCGCCGTCATCGCGTTCCAGAGCGACGCGTCGCAGACGCTGCACGTGGTCGCGCCCGATGGCACGGGCGAGCATCGCCTCTCGAACCTCACGCAGACGACGCTGTGGCCCGATTGGGCACCGGACGGTTCGCGCCTCGCGACCGCGGCCGGCAACGGCAGCGGCAGCGGCACGGACATCTACGTGGTGTCCGCGGACGGCGCGGAGATTCGCGACATCTCGAGCGACCCCACGGTCGAGCTCTCGCCGAGCTGGTCGCCGGACGGCTCGCGGCTTGCCTGGGGGCGCATCCCCGCCGACGAATCCATCCGGGCGTGGATCGTGGTCGCCGATCTCAACCTGCCGCGCGTCGTCGAGATCCGCGTCGAGGCGGACCTCGCCCCGCCTGTCTGGTCGCCGGACGGCACGCGGCTGTACAGCTACGGCATGGCGCCGGATCGCTCGTTCTCCGAGGTCATCGTGCTGGATCCCACCGGCGTGGCGCCGGTCGTGCGGCTGCCATCGGAGGGAAGCATCGGCAACAGCAACTGGCAACGACTCCCATGACGCCCACCCGAAGGAGGCACTCGATGCGCCGGATGCTCCTGCTCCTCATCGCGGCGGCAACCGCCGCGGCATGCACCGGCGCGACGGGCAGCGCGGCGCCCACCCACGCGGCGGTCGCACCGACCGCAGCCACGTTCGCCCCGACCCCGACCCCGTTCATCCCCACCAACCCGCCGCCGACGCTGATCCCGGGCTGCCTGCCCCAGTGCTGGCAGGGCCGGCTCATCCGGCCGGGTGCGATCTCGGGCACGTACAAGACGAAGTACTTCTTCGGCGGGAACCTCACGATCACGGTTCCCGATGGGTGGAACGGCTACGAGGACAGCACCGGGGAGCTGGCGGTCGGGCGGCCGAACGACGACGTGGCGCGCCTGGACTTCTGGATCGACGTGTATGCCGCGAAGGACTCTTCCGGCGCCGAGGACACAACGGTCGAGCGGACGGGCGACGCGATCCTTGCCTGGTTCCTCGACAAGCCGCTCATCGAGGTGATCAAACAGGACGCGGTCACGATCGACGGCATCCCTGCCGTCAGCGTCGAATACCGCCGGAAGGACAAGGCGCCGACGGATGATCCCGCCTGCCCGAAGGAGATCCAGCCCTGCACGATTGCCTTCGGGTATCCCGAATGGAACGGAGAGTTCTTCGGCGAGGGCGGCCCATTCCACAGCAAGCTGATCGTCGCCGATGCGATGTGGGGCGGACAGCGGCACACGATCTACGTCGAGTTCTGGGCGGACACCACCTCGTATCCCGAGCTCATCGACCAGGTCAACGCCGTGATCGCAAGCATCAAGCTTCCCGCGGGCGTCGGGCCGGCCACCTGAAGCCGCTGGTCGCGGGGCGGAGGTCGCGGGGCGGAGGCCGCGGGGCGTAGGGTGGCCGCGTGAACATGCCCCCACCGCGGTTCTCACGCTTCTGGCACCGCTGGCTTCCGATCCAGTACCGGCTGATTCGCCTCCTGGATCCGCTCGTCCGGCTCCAGTGGCGCGGCTTCGGACTGGGCAACGTCGTGGAGCTGCAGGTTGCGGGCCGACGGACCGGTCGCACACGGCACGTGCTGCTGGGACTGCTCCGTGATGAAGACCGCTGGTTCCTCGGCCACCCGAACGGCGACGTGGCGTGGACCCGCAACCTGGAGGCGGCCGGCACGGGGGCCCTCGTCTTCCGGCCACCGGCGACGATCCCCATCCGGGCCACGCGCCTCGAGCCCGGCGAGCTGCGTGACCGCGCGATTCTCGCCACCGGCCAGCACGTCTTCCCCGGCAACCTGATCTACCGGATGGCCCGCGCCCACATTCGTGCGGCCGGGACGTACTTCCTGATCGAGCTCGCGAGCGCGGTGCCGGAGCCGGGGGCGGACTGACCGCCGGACGCCTACGATCCGCGCGATGGCCGACCGCCCAGACCGCTCCGTCCGTTCCGACCGCCCCGACCGCTCCGACAAGCCCGATCGCCGGCCGCGGTTCCTGCTCCCGATCCGCCGCCCGCAGGCGGACCGGCCGGGCGCGAGTGGATTGGCGGCTCCCGGCGGGTCCGTGCCACCGGTGTTGCACGCCGAGGCGCCCGAGGTCTCGATGGAGGCGCGGCCGGAG
>DASSHR010000142.1:0-10595 GCA_035692745.1 Candidatus Limnocylindrales bacterium
GCTCGAGGCTGGCGGTCGAGACCGGCTCAATCGTGTCGTGGCAGCTGTTCGACCTGCACGGCTCGGTGGTGGCGATGTGCCCCTCTGGCTCGACCACTCTGTCCGATGCCTATCGCTATGACGGCTTCGGCCAGCAGATCGCCTCGTCCGCCTCGGTCACCAACCCGTGGCGCTACCGCGGGCTCATCAACCTGACCACCGATTTCGGGATGGCTGGCCTGCTCGATATGGGTGCCCGCGACTATGCACCGCAGCTCGGGGTGTTCACGCAAGAGGACTCGGTCCAAGGTGGTGCCGCCAACCCGATGACCATGAACCGCTTCCTATACGCCCTCGCCAACCCGGCGACCCTCGTGGATCCGGACGGACACCGAACGACGGATGGCGGCGGCGGCGGCGGCCCCATTGGCGGCGGTATCGAACCTGTCGGTAGCGGTGGCGGTGCAGCCGAACCTGTCGGTAGCGGTAGCGGTGGCGCTGGCGGTGCAGCCGAAGGAAGCGCGCCGCGCTCGGGCGGCCAGTCGTACCCCATGAGACAGCTGCAGCACGAATATGACCAACATGGCTTGCATTGGGGTTTTGACAAGCCGCAGAACAAACAGAACTTGAGCGATTTTCGGGCGACCATTCAAGCCCACGTAGACGACATTGACACCATAAAGATCGAGGGCACCTTCCACGGCAAGCCCGCGACTCACTACCTCAACCCCTATTCGGGCCTCAATGCCTTCTTCTATCCCAACGGGGAGTTCTGGGGGGCTTGGAGATTGAGGCTTTGGCAATGGATTAACGTCGTATCGCGCGGATCGCTATGACGCCCTCCCGCGTACTTGGATGTACTTGAGGTTCACTCGTGGATGACCAACGCGACGATGTTCGGAGCCTCCTGGCGCCGGTCTTGCAATGGCTATCGGAAGGCGGTGACGCATGGGAGATGGACATCTCCTATTGGCGAACCGCATGGGCCCTCAGGGCGCGGGGAGACGCTCTCCGAGGCGAAGTCGCCAGCATCTTCGGCGACATCGACGCCTCGTTACATAGGTTCGAGCCAAATCCAGACCGCACGCGGGATCAGATTGACGAGAAGACGCTTCGGACTGAGTTGACCGCGAGTATTGAGCGACTTCGAATCCTCGGCGCGCTGGAATGAAATCGTCTAGGTCCAAGTGCGGCGGTGTGGAGGTCGAGGCCGATGGAAGGATGTCCAAGGGCTGTGCGGTTCGGATAAGTGGCGACTTAGGATTGGACTAACTACAGCGCCGAACGCACCTGTTGACGAGCGAGTCGCGGCGCCCAGCGTCGAAGGACTTCTACGGCGTGCGGAGGCCCATCCATAACCCAATGACCGGCGCGGACAGGAGCACGACAAGGACGATCACGTTCAGAGCTGTACGCAGCATCTGTCGGGGCGAGGCATCCCGAACCTGGCGCGCCAGCGAGAAGGCCCCGACCGTCGTGATGGCGATCCACACGCCGTTCACGGCACAGCGATGACCTCCACATCAACATCGTGCCGATGTATCGACGGCGCCGCGTCCCCGAAAGCAAGCGATAGGGCGACATCGGACGTTGGCTGTCGGCTGTGGCTGTCAAATCGCAGGCTGGCACCTTGGAGAACGGCCGATTCAGGTTCGTTCTCATCGGAAGGGATCCACGTTGTCCGGGGACTTTTAATCCTCGTGTCCTGGGTTCGAATCCCAGCGGGCCCTCCACATCCACGTTCGTCGAGACCCGCGGATCCCCGCCAAATTTCGCCCAGTCCGGGCCGTTGGCTGTCGGATTGACGGACGGGGTCGCACCTGCTTAGCATCCTGGCATGACGCTAAGCGCCAAGGTCAGCACCAAGCATCAGATCGCACTGCCAAGTGAAGCGCGCCGGCGGCTCGGCATCAAACCCGGTGATCGACTCAGCGTGGTGGTCCGCGACGATGAGCTGGTGCTGCGCCGTCGACCGGCCCGTGCATCGGATCGCCTCCGCGGCATCGCCCGGGGCGCCTACGGCGCCAACCCAGCCGACTACCTTCGCTCCCTGCGACAGGAGATGGAGGCGCGTGACGAATAGCCGACAACCGTGGTCCATCTCGGAGCTCGCCGCTCGACACCCGCGAATTGCAATCGATGCTGACGTGCTCATCTACCTGCTGGACGGCTCTGAACCGTGGGCAGGCCTCGCGGGCGTGCTGATCGATGCCATCGATTCCGGCGAGCTCGCAGGCTCGATGTCCGCACTCGCCTTGACCGAGGTCCTGGTCGGGCCGGCCAGAGCCGGGGACGCGGCAAGGTTCGAGCAGACGGCGGCCGAGCTCCGGGATCTCAGCGTTTCGGTGACGCCGATCGGGACGGCGGTCGCCGAGCATGCGGCATGGCTTCGCGGACGTGATGTTCTGCAGCTGGCCGACGCCGTCCACGTCGCCGCAGCGCAATCGACAGCCACGGCGTTCATCACCAACGATCGCCGCATCCGATCGCAGCCTTCTCTCGAGGTCGTGTACCTCGACGACCTCGTCGTGCCCGCAAGCTAGCGTCGTGCCCGACAACCCCGAGCTGATCCGAGGCCGGCCCCGCCGTGAGCGGCGCGTCGGCGGCGGGGTTCCACGACTCCCGTGGCGGCGCCTCGTCAATCCGTTCACGCCGCTCGAGATCCTGAGCGCCGACCAGCTCGAGGTCATCCACCAGGCGGGCCTGCGCATCCTGCGCGACGTCGGGATGGAAGTCCTGAGCGACCGCGCGCTGGGGCTGTTCGAACAGGCGGGCGCGAGCGTTACCCGGGAGGGTGACACCGGCGGGCGGGGCGCAAGCGGACGCGTCCGGATGGAGCCCGAGCAGGTCGAAGCGCTGGTCGCGAAGGCGCCGTCCACCTTCGAGCTCCACGCACGGAACCCGGAGAAGAACCTCACGTTCGGCGATCGAAGCCTCGTGTTCGGTGCCGTCGGTGGGCCGGCGTTCGTCACCGACATCGATCGCGGTCGCCGCCCCGGCACCCTCGCGGACTTCCAGGACTACGTCAGGCTCATCGGAACGCTCGACGTGATCCACCAGGAGGGCGGCGGGCCGCTCGAGCCGATCGACCTGCCGGTCGAGACCCGACACCTCGACATGTATCGAACGTTGGCGGTCAATCTCGACAAGACGTGGCAGTGCCTCGCGTTCGGGCCGCAGGTCGTGGAGGACGCGGTCGACGTTGCGTGCATCGCCCGCGGCATCGACCGGCCGCAGCTCGCTCGCGAGCCCTCGCTGATGACCGTCGTGAACACGAATTCGCCGCTCCGCCTCGACGGCCCGATGTCGGACGGCCTCATCGCGATGGCGCGGGCCGGTCAGCCCGTGATCGCGACGCCGTTCACGCTCGCCGGCGCGATGGCGCCATCGACCCTCGCCGGCGCGCTCGCTGAGCAGCACGCCGAGGCCCTGTTCGTCGTGGCGCTCGCGCAGCTGGTGAACCCGGGCACGCCGATGGTCTACGGCGGGTTCACGTCGAACGTCGACATGCGCACCGGCTCGCCGGCGTTCGGGACGCCGGAGTACGTGCAGGCGCAGATCGCAACGGGGCAGCTCGCGCGACGCGTCGGGCTGCCGTGGCGCACGTCAAACGTCACGGGCTCGCCGGTCGTCGATGCCCAGGCGGCGTACGAGAGCTCCATGTCGATCTGGGGGGCCGTGCTCGGCGGCGCCTCGATCCTGTACCAGGGCGCGGGCTGGCTCGAGGGCGGCCTCACGGCGAGTTTCGAGAAGCTGATCCTCGATGCCGAGATGCTCCAACAAGCTGCCCAGGTGCTGCAGCCGCTGGTGGTCGATGATGACGCGCTCGGGCTCTCGGCGATCGCCGAGGTCGGGCCGGGCGGGCACTTCTTCGGCACGGCCCATACGCTCGCCCGCTTCGAGCACGCCTTCTACGAGCCGATGCTCTCCGACTGGCGCAACTTCGAGACGTGGGCGGAGGACGGCGCCCGGACGGCGACGCAGCGCGCGAACGGGATCTGGAAGCGGCTGCTGTCCGAGTTCGAGCCGCCACCGATGGACCCAGGGCGTCTCGAGGCGCTCGATGCGTTCGTTGCGCGCCGCAAGCGCGAGATCGAGGGCGCCACGGCATGACCGGAAGCCTCGCTCGCGTCGGAGCGATGGTGGTTCTCCTTGCGGTTGTAGCCGGGTGTGGGAGCGTGACGCCGACGCCAACCCCCGTCCCGACGCCAACCCCGACGCCGGTGCCGCCGCCGGCCGATGTCGCGGCCACCCTCGCCTGGATGCTCGAACGCACCCTGACCTGCACCGAGACGGATGTGGCGCCCGCTTCCCGAACCTGGACGTGCACCGGGTCGACCCCGTGGCCGGATGGCTCCGTGGATACGGTCACGATCACGATCGAACGCAATGACCGCGGCGCCACCCATCTGACGGCCGTGCTTGATGCGCGAGAATCGGCTGGCAAGGACATGTGCCCGGGCCTGGTCTGCGATGGCTACACGGGCTTCTTCTCGGACACGATCGCGCTTGCGCCGATCACCGGCAATTCGGGGCCGGCGATCAGTCAGTGGATCGACAGCAACCCCCATGCCGGGCGCCACGGGGAATTCGGCCAGATCACGGTCGACTACCAACCGTTGCTTCCGATCATGACCATGACGGTCGACATCGCCGCGGGCTCGTAGCTGGAGCTGCGCCGCCCGGGCCGTCGCGTGGTCTCCACAGGGATCCAACTTGACGAGGGTCGACCTCGTTTGCGCGGAAATCGTGCCCAAGCGACCTGAAATACGTCCAGTTGATCGAATCAGGGACCACAAGTGACGTGTTCGAGGGCGACCGCGTCAACGTGGGTCCCCACCGGGATCATCGGACGGGCAGGGCTGTGGGGCGCGGCTACCCTGCGACGATGGACGTCCTCCGATTCGCGTCGGTCCCGGAATACCTCGACCGCGCCGGCCCGTTCCTCGAGGCCCGCGAGGCCGAGCACAACCTGATCTTCGGCATCGCGTCGCAGATCGTGCAGGACCCGACGCTCTACGGCGCGCCCTACCTCGCGGCCGTCCTCGACGGCGACCGGGTGGTCGGCGCCGCGCTGCGCACGCCGCCGTGGCGGATCGTGCTGTCGGTGTTCGAGGACGACGCCGGGGCCGTCGCAGATGCGCTGGCGGGCGACCTCGCGGGCGAGCCGCTGCCTGGCATGGTCGGCCCGACGGAGGCGACCACGGCGTTCGCTGCGGCGTGGGCCGCGCGCACGGGTGCGGCGGCGACGCTCACGCGCCACGAACGCTCCTTCCGGCTCCGGCACGTGATCCCGCCTCGCCCGGCGCCCGGCCACATGGTCCGCGGCGTCGACGAGCATCGCGCGATCCTCGCTGCGTGGTCGAAGGCGTTCGAGGAAGAGGCACACACGGCCCCGCCCGGCCCGACGGATCACGATGCCGTCGCGGACCGCTGGATCCGCGGCATCGGGCGAACCGCCTGGCTCTGGATCGATGCAGGGCGGCCGGTTTCCCTCGCCGGTGTCGGCGGGCTGACGCCGCATGGCGTTCGGGTCGGGCCCGTGTACACGCCGCCGGAGCTCCGCGGCCGTGGCTACGCGAGCAACCTCGTCGCCGAGGCCTCGCAGCTCCAGCTCGACGGCGGCCGCCAGTTCGTCTTCCTGTTCACGGACCTCGCGAACCCGACGGCGAACAAGATCTACCAGTCGATCGGGTACGAGCCCGTCATCGACATCGACGAGTACGCGTTCGACTGACGTGGCTGCCCGAGGCCGCCCGTGATTCTCCCGAAGGAACGGGATCCCCGTTTCATCACGATCCGCCGCGGCGGCACGCTCACCGACGACGATCACCACCTGCTCGCGGTGTGGGCAGCCGACTGCGCCGAGCATGTCCTGTCGCTCTTCGTGGTGGCGCGCCCCGATGACACGCGCCCGCGCGAGGCGATCGATGCGGCGCGGGCGTGGGCGCGCGGCGAGCTGCCGATGTGGGATGCGCGAACGACCGCGGGTCATGCGAACGCGGCCGCGCGTGACTTGCGTGGCGCGCCACGCTTCGCCGCGTACGCGGCTGCGCAGGCGGCTGCCGTCGGGCACGTGGCCGCGCACGAGCTGGGTGCCGCGGCCTACGCGATCCGAGCCGTGGCTGCGGCCGCGGCTCCGCGCGCGGGCCGCGCCGCCGAGGCCGGACATGCGGAGTGCGCGTGGCAGCGCGAGCAGCTGCCCGCCGCGATCTGCGAGCTCGTCCTCGACGACCAGCGGCTCAGGAACCACCTCTGCTGGTTCGTGTTCGACTGCTGACCGGCTGCTCCACGTTTGCCTTGCGCTCCAGGCGCAACAACGACGGCCGAACCGCGGCTGGCCGGCGTTCCGCCCTCGAACTTGCGCTCCAATCGCACGATCGGCGGCCGAAGGGTCGGCTCGGGTGCCAAATGGCTCTCGCACGCCGGGGTTCGCGTCGTTCGTTCGTCCTTGTTGCGATCTGAGCGCATGCCGGCGGTCGTCCGGCGCCGCGCACGGCGGGCAAACGAGGCCACACCCGGCTGAACGCCACTGGATCGCAACCAACTGGTAACCGCGCGAGCGACGACCCGGTACCCGATCGCGCGGAGACTTCGCGCTGCGTCCGACACCAGCGGACCGCAGAGGGGGTGACCCATGGCGCTCGATATGAACGCAACCAGGCACCAGGAGCGTGGCGTTCGCGATGGTCAGATCGCGGCGGTGACGTGTGCCGCGTGCGGCTGTCGGCTCGAAGCGTCGGGGACCTCCGATGAGGCGCCCTGGTTCCACTTCGGCCGGCTCGGTGGGCGCGACGCGCGCGGCGACCGAACGGCGTGCATCGATGCGCCGCACGACCGGAGCGGGCAGCCGATCCTCGCAGCCTGACCGCGCGCGCCGGGCAACTCGGATCCGGCGAGAGGCCCGGCCTCAGAGCCCGGCGATCCCCACGTCGGTCGAGACGGCCGCTTCGGCGACGACTTCGGCCGTCGCAACGTCGCCGGTCGCGAGCGCGGTCGGGGCCGCGGTTTCCGCAAGCCAGCACGCCGCCGACTGGCCGCCGCCAACCTCGATGAGCGGCGGCTCCTCGACCCGGCATCGATCGAAGACCAGCGGGCAGCGCGTGTTGAAGCGGCAGCCGTGCGGGATGTTCGAGGCGTCCGGCGTCTCGCCGACGAGGATCGTCCGCTTCGCGCGCTCACCGGGCTCGGGTGGCTCGGGCGACGGCGACACCGACACCAACGCCGCGGTGTAGGGATGCCGCGGCCGGCCGATGACGTCCGCCGCCGGCCCGATCTCCACGATCCGGCCCAGGTACATCACCGCGATCCGATCGGCGATCACCCACGCGAGCGAAAGGTCGTGGGTGACGAACAGGTACGTGAGGTTGCGCGCGGCGCGGAGGTCGAGCATGAGGCGGAGCAGCTCGGTCCGGATCGAGACGTCGAGCATGCTGACCGGCTCGTCGGCGACCACGAGCTCCGGCCCGACCGCAAGCGCGCCGGCGATGACCACGCGCTGGCGCTGGCCACCGGAGAGCTCGTGCGGGTACCGGAAGGCATAGCTGGACGCGGGGCGCAGGCCGGCCGCCTCGAGCGACGCGGCCACCATCGCCTCGCGCTCGGCCGCGGACGTGCCGACATGGTTGACCTCGAGCGGCTCCATCACGAAGTCGTGGATCGTCTGCTTCGGGTCGAGCGTCTCGTACGGGTCCTGGAATATCAGCTGGACGCGACGCCGGTACTCGCGAAGCGCCCGCGTGCCCCACAGCGCGGAGACGTCCTGGCCGTCGAACGTCATCGTGCCCGCGGTCTGGCGGGTGAGCTTCACGATGACCCGACCCGTCGTGGTCTTGCCCGACCCGGACTCGCCGACGAGGGCAAGGACCTCGCCCCTGTTGATGGCGATGTCGATGCCGTCGACCGCCCGAACCGCGCCCTTGCTGCGACCGGACACGATGTCGCCGAAGCCGCGCCGAACGGGGAAATGGACCTCGAGGCCGTCGAGGCGAAGCAGCTCGGTCACGACGCCGCTGCCTCGCCCGGGATGTCCGACGTCGGGAACAGGTGGCATGCGACCCGCACCCCGTCCGAGAACCGCACCTCCGGCGGCACGACCTCGCGACAGACCGGCATGGCGAACTCGCATCGAGCAGCGAAGCGGCAGCCAGGCGGCGGGGTGAGCAGGTCCGGCGGCTGGCCCTGGATCACGTCGAGCGTTCGGCGGTCCGCCCGCACGTTCGGGAACGAGTTCACGAGCTTGCGCGTGTACGGATGCCGCGGTGCGGTGAACACGCGCCGCACCGGCCCTTCCTCGGCGACCTTGCCGGCGTACATGATCAGGACGCGGTCGCACGTCTCGGCGAGCACCGACAGGTCGTGTGTGATCAGGATCAGCGACAGCCCCAGCTCGCGCCGGAGCCGCTCGAGCAGCTCCAGGATCTGCGCCTGGACCATGACGTCGAGCGCCGTCGTGGGCTCGTCGCCGATCACGATCGCCGGGTCGCAGGCGAGGGCCATCGCGATCATCGCGCGCTGGCGCATGCCGCCCGACAGCTCGTGCGGGTACGCGTCGGAGCGCTTGGAGGGGATGCCGACCAGGTCGAGCAGCTCGATGGCGCGCTTGCGCGAGGCCGCCTCAGACTGACCGAGCCGGTACTGGACCGGTTCGGCGATCTGATCGCGGACGCGGATGACGGGATTCAGCGCGTTCATCGCGCCCTGGAAGACGATGCTGATCTCGCGCCAGCGGTAGCGCTGCATGGCCCGCTCGGACTTGCCGACGAGGTCGATCCCGAAGAGCTCGATGCTGCCCTTGCGGATGTGCCCGTTGGCCGGCAGCAGCTGCACGAGCGACAGCGCGGTCGTGGTCTTGCCGCACGCGGACTCGCCCGCCAGGCCGAGCGCTTCGCCATCGGCCAGCCCGAACGACACGCCATCGACCGCCCGCACCCAGCCCTGCCGCAGCTTGAAGTGGGTCTCGAGGTCCTTGACTTCCAGCAGCGGCGCGCCCGGCACCGCGAGCTTCGGCAGCGGCCATTGGCGTCGTCCGCGGACCTCCGCCGCGGCGTCCGGTGCGATCGTCGCGTCCTCGGGCAGCGCGACGGCCCCGGAAGGCGCCACGGGCCCCAGCTCCTCGGTCATCGCCGGCCCGCCGACTTCGGGTTCAGCAGGTCGTCGAGCGCATTCCCGACCAGCGTGAACGCGAGCACCACGAGGACGACCGATGCCGCCGGCGGCGCGATGTACCACCACGCACCGAGGCCGGGCGCGCCGGTCCCCTCGGCCGCGTTGAGGATCTCGCCCCACGACGGCTGGAACGGATCGCCGAGCCCGATGAACGACAGCGTCGTCTCGGTGAAGACCGCGACCGCGAACGTCAGCACGGCCTGGGCAACGATGAGGTTCATCACGTTCGGCAGGATGTGCTTGACCATGATTCGGCCGGGACCGGAGCCGATGACGCGCGCGCGATCCACGAACATGCGGCCCTTGAGCGACAGCACCTGGGAGCGGATGATCCGGGCCGTCGTCGCCCAGCTGGTGAGGCCGATCACGACGATGATCACCATCAGCGTCGCGCGAATCCCGAGGATCTCGCTCTCGACCCCGACGATCTCGATGATCACGGGCGCGAGGATGATCGCCAGGACGAAGGTCGGCAGGACCAGGAAGAAGTCGGAGATGCGCATCAGCACGCCATCGACCCGGCCGCCGACGTAGCCCGCGACGATCCCGACCAGCGTGCCGACCACGATCGTGATGAGCGTCGCCATGAGCCCGATCGTCATCGAGATCCGCGCGCCGTGGACCGTCCGGTTCAGCATGTCGCGGCCGAGATCGTCCGTCCCGAAGAGGTGCGCCGCCGATGGCGGCTCCAGCGCGTGCCCCGTCGCCCGCGTCGCGGTCTCCAGCGGCCCGACGAAGAGCTCCGGCGCGATCGCGAGCACGGCGAACGCGACCAGCACCACGAGCCCGACGACGCCGTCGCCGCGGGACAGGAAGCGCCGCGCGAAGGACCGAGCATTGCGGGCCAGGAGCCGGAGGCGCTCGTTGCGGGCGTCCCGGACCGCGGCCGCCCCGACGTCGGCGGTGCTGGTCACGAACGCACCCGCGGATCGAGGAAGCCGTACGCCACGTCGGCGAGGAGGTTCGCGATGACGACGGACACCGCAAGGAGCAGGAAGATGCCCTGGAGCACGGGGTAGTCGCGCGCCGTGAGCGCGGCCACCGTGAGCGTCCCGAGGCCTGGCCAGCTGAACACGATCTCGGCGGTGATCGCGCCCGCGATCACGTAGCCGAGGTTGATGGCGATCAGCGTCACCATGGGCAGCAGCGCGTTGCGGAACGCGTGCGCGCGCAGAACGCGCCCGTCTGCGAGGCCCTTGGCGCGCGCGGTGGTGATGTAGTCCTCCGTCCTCGTCTCGATGATCGCCGAGCGCATCAGGATCGAGTAGCCGCCGATCAGTCCGAGCGACACGGTCGTGAGCGGCAGGACGAGATGGCGCCCGAGGTCGATGAGCCCGTCGAGGAGCGGCTTGTTCGCGCCGCCGATGGATCCCATGCCGGACGTCGGGAACCAGTGGAGCCCGGCCGCGAAGATGATGATCAGGGGCATGCCGATCACGAAGTACGGC
>DASSHR010000143.1:0-1813 GCA_035692745.1 Candidatus Limnocylindrales bacterium
CACCGGCTGAGTCCCTACCTGCGGCCGCCGGGCGGCGCCTGGGACGCTTCGGTGGCAGGCGTCGCTCGTTCGCTCGGCGACCGGGCCCTCGTGCTGTGGGATGTGACCGACGCCGACACGGCGCTGCACTCGCACCTCACGGGGATGATCCGCGACTCGCTTCGCGGGGGACCCGGATCGATCCTCCTCATGCACTGCAATCGGCCGTTGTCAGAGCGCATCCTGTCCCGTGTCATCGCGGCCTATCGCTCTCGCGGGTTCCAGTTCGTGACCATCCCGAAGCTCATCCGACGCAGCCACTGAGATGGTGGCGGGCGATGGATCGCGTCGTGCCGGAAGGGTGGCGTTAGGATCGCGCAGCGCGCGCGATGCTCGTCCGCTCGGGCTGGCCAGCCTGGTCCTTGGCGCGGCGGGTGCTCACGCGAGTCCGGGAACTCTGGATGTCCACGTGTAGGCGGCCGTCACGCCACGGTCGTCGACGCCGAATCCAAGCTGGTGTCCGGGGACGCCGGCGCAACGCGAGCGCGCCGGTCGGCTTCAGTTTTCGTCAGCGAGACGTGGGCCCGTCTCCCCTCGACGGTGAGCACGCCGGTTCCCCTGGCGCTGACGTCAGCGACTCAGCGGTATCGAGGCGGTGTCACCTCCACCCATCCGGGGTCAACAGTCCAACCTAGTGTCCCGATTCGCTAGTGGCTCGCGGTTTGCGAACGGCCTTGGCCACGATCTCATCGGCGGTCTTGACCCAGCGGAACGGACTGGCACCGGCGTTCCACGCGCGCACGAAGGTCTCGATCGCGGCGACAAGCTCCTTGACCGAGCGGAAGCTGCCGCGTCGGATGGCCTGACGGGTCAGGATGCCGAACCACGTTTCGATCTGGTTCATCCACGACGCGCTGGTGGGCGTGAAGTGGAAGCTGATCTCGGGATGCTGAGCCAGCCAGCTCTGCACCGCCGGCGTCTTGTGCGTGGATACGTTGTCGAGCACGACGTGCAGCTCGCGGCCGTGGTAGGCCCGCTCCACCTGTCGCAGGAAGGCCAGGAAGTCCGCGCTCGTGTGACGCGCGCGGGTGTCGGTCGTCACCGTGCCGCTTGTGACGTCGAGCGCCGCGAACAGGCAGGTCGTGCCGTGGCGGGTGTAGTCGTGGGTGTGGCGCTCCACCTGTCCCGCCCGCAATGGCAGCAGCGGAGCGGTCCGGTCGAGCGCCTGGATCTGGGTCTTCTCGTCGAGCGACAGCACGATCGCGCCATCAGGAGGGTCGAGGTAGAGGCCCACCACGTCGCGGATCTTGGCCTCGAGCGCAGGATCGGTACTGAACTTGAAGGTCTCGGTGCGATGCGGCTTCAAGCCCGCCTCCGCCCAGATGCGCTGCACGGTGGTGGTTCCCATGCCCACGCGCAGTGCCATGCGCCGGGCGCTCCAGTGCGTGGAGCCATCGGGCGGCGGTTCGAGGGTGAGCGCGATGACGCGGTCACGATCGGCCCGGGTGTAGGTCGGCGGGTGACCCGGTCGGGGTGCGTCGACCAGACCGGCGAGGCCCGCCGTCGCATACCGCCGGCGCCACAGCTTGACGGTCATGATCGCCACGCCCAGTTCCTCAGCGACCCGCTCGATCGCCACGCCGTCGGCCGAGCGCAGCACGATCCGGGCGCGTGTCACGGCGCGCTGTTCGCTCGACGGAGCTCGCATGATTGCGTGCAGCGCGCGTCGATCGGCTTCCTCCAGAACAACCGCAGGAGCAGCAGGATGAGCCATGCCGCGAATCGTAGCGACGCTGATCGCTACCCGCTAGACAACAGCGGGCTGCAACACTAG
>DASSHR010000144.1:0-8464 GCA_035692745.1 Candidatus Limnocylindrales bacterium
TCGCGATCCTGCCCGATCCGACGCCGATTCCGAGCCCCACGCCCGCTCCCACCGCGACGCCGGCCCCGACACCGGCGCCGACACCGGCGCCAACGGCAACACCTGCGCCCACGCCTGGCCCGACACCGGCGCCGACCGCCACGCCCTCCGCGAGCCCGAATCCAACCGCGACACCGACGCCGATCCCGACGCCAGCCCCGAGCGTGACCCCAGGCCCGACGCCGCCGCCCACGCTGACGATCGTGGAAGCGCGCGGCGTGCCCGTGGGCACGGTCGTGACCGTGTCGGGCGTGGTCACGGCCGAGGCCGGGCGGCTCGGAACGCCGCCCCTCATCGCGATCGCGGATGGAACGGGCGGCATCGCGGTCCGCGTGCCCGACGGTGTCCCGACGCCGGACCGAGGCACCAAGCTGACGATCCGCGGCGCCATCGCCGATCCATACGGCCAGCTCGAGCTGCGTCCGTCGCCGAGCGGCGTGGCGGTGACGGGCACCGGCAGCCTCCCGGCGCCGATCCAGCTCGCCGCCGCCGGCCTTGGCGAGCCCACCGAGGGTCGCCTCGCCACGATCAAGGGAAGCGCGCTGACCGCGCCGCAGAAGGGCACGAGCGGCGACTTCACGGTCGATCTCGTCGACGCGGCCGGAGGCACCATTCGCGTGCTCGCCGACGGGTCATCCGGGATTGCACCGACCGCCTTCGTGAAGGGCCAGACCTACGTCGTGACCGGGATCGTGGGGCAGCGGGCCTCGAGGAAGGGCGCGCTGGACGGCTATCGGCTGTACATCCGCGATCGTGGCGACCTGGCACTCGCGCCCTCCGGCCCGGCGCCCAGCGGCAGCCCCACGGCCGTGACGCCGATCGCCCGCGCCATCGCCCAACCGGACGGCTCCGCCGTCACCGTCGAGGGCACGGTCACGGCGGGCACGAGCCTCCTCGACTCGTCCGGCCGCCGGATCGTCCTCCAGGACGTTTCAGGTGCGATCGAGGTCGTCCTGCCGACGGGCACCGCAGGTCCAGCCGTCGGCGCGCACCTGCGGATCGTGGGAACCACGGGCCATGCGTGGGGCGCGCCGCGCGTGCTCGCCAGCCAGGTGCAGGCACTCGGCGCAGGGCCTGCGGCGACCGCGACGGGCCTCAGCCGGGCGCCGGGCGAGCGTGACGAGTGGCTGCTCGTGCGGCTGTCGGGCACGGTCCTCAAGGTCCAGCGGACCGGTGACAAGTGGCTGGCGGAGATCCAGCTGTCGGATGGCTCGAAGGTGCCCGTCCAGGGCCAGGCGGGCGCGGGCATTCCGTCGACGGCGATCGTCGCCGGCAGCCGGATCACGGTCACGGGCATCGTGAAGCGCCCGTATCCGACGGCCAGTGATCGCCGCTTCGCCGTCCTGCCACGGAGCGGCGCGGATGTCGCGATCGGGCCGGCCGGCGGCAGTGACGGCAGTGGCGAGACGACGCTTGGGAATGGGAGCTCGGCCGCCGGCGGCGGCGCGAACGGCGGCGCGGGAGCGAGCGGCGGACCGGACATCACGCCGGACACGGACCTCGCCGCGCTCGGCGACCACGTCGGCCAGCGCGTCCGCATCGGCGGGCTCATCGCAACCGTGGCCGGCGACGGGTTCGATCTGGACGACGGCACCGCCATCGCGCACGTCGCGCTCCGTGACGACATGACGAGCCTCATCGGTGAGCTGCGCGAAGGAGAAGCGGTCGCCGCGACCGGGACCGTCGAGCTCGTGAACGGTGCGCCGATCGTCGTGGTCGACGACGCCGGCACGCTGGTTCGCGTCGGGGCGCTCGGACAGGCACTGCCGATCGGGAATGGCTCCGGCGCGGACGGCACGACGACCGGGGCTGCCGACCCGGTGGCACCCGCAGCCGAGGTGACGGAGGTCGCGATCGGTGGCGGGATGGGCGGCGCCGGCCTGTTCGTCCTTGCCCTCGTGACGGCCCTCGCCGTGACCGCCGCGACCCTCCGGCGCCGCCTCGAGCGGCGCCGGCTCCGGGCCGTGATCGTCGGCCGCCTGGCCACGCTCAGACCGGCTCGCCGGGCTGCGAGCGCGGCCACGCTCGGCGCAACCGTCCCGGCTGAACGTGGCCACGCTTGACGCGTGCTCAAACCCACGTCTAGGCTGCGGCGAGTTCCGCGGTCGCGGACGACGTGGGAGGAGAAGGGATCTTGCCGAACGCGGACACCCGCGTTGCGCTTCCCGAAGGGGAGCGGCAGTACCACATCGATCTCGGCCCGGGCGAACTGGCCGAGTACATCCTCCTCCCCGGCGACCCCGACAGAACGGCCCGCATTGCCCGGTTGCTCGACGACGTCGAGCTCGAGCGCCGGCACCGCGAGTTCGCCTCGGTCACGGGCACCTACCGTGGCCAACGCGTGTCCATCGTGTCGACGGGGATCGGCACGGACAATGTCGAGATCGCGATGGCCGAGATTCTCGCCATCACGACGCGGCCGACGTTCATCCGCGTCGGCTCGTGCGGCGCCCTCCAGCCGGAGATGGCAGTGGGAGATCTTGCGATCTCCACCGGCTCCGTCCGCCTGGAGACGACCACGAGCTGGTTCGTTCACGATGGCTACCCGGCCGTCGCGGACTACGAGGCGGTGATCGCCCTCATCGAGGCCGCCGAACGGCTTGGGAAGCGCTACCACGTGGGCATCACGGCAACGGCACCGGGCTTTTTCGGTGCGCAGGGCCGCCCGATCCCGCAACTTCCCATCCGGTACCCTGACCTCGCCGAGGACATGAGGCGCCAGCGCGTCATGAACTTCGAGATGGAGGCCTCGGCAGTGCTCGTGCTCGCGGGTCTGGCGCGATGTCGGGCCGGGGTGGTCTGTGCGGTCTACGCACAGCGCACCACGGGCGACTTCATCTCCGGGACCGCAAAGGACGAGGCGGAACGTGCCTGTGTGGAGACGGGGCTCGATGCCCTGCTCATCCTCGCCGGGATGGACCGCAAGAAGGGAGCAGCAGGGACGGATCGCTGGCGACCGTCACTGGGACTCTAGATCGCAGCGTGACTCCGGGCACCGGGTCCGGGGCGCACGGGAGTATCGGGAGGACCTCGAGCATGGCGATGGCCTACTGCGTCAAGGACAAGATGAAGGTCGAAGTCCAGAACCCGCAGCAGATCACGATGAAGAACGGCAAGAAGGCCCTTTCGGGCACGTGCCCGAAGTGCGGCACCAAGGTGTTCAAGATCGGGGGCTGACGCCCTTCGTTCGCGAGCAATCGAACCCCCGCCGGGCGACCGGCGGGGGTTCTTCCATTTCCGGTGCCAGCTCGGGCCGAAGGACGAACGGCCCGTTCGCTCGGGACGGAAGGCCCGTTCGCTCGGGACTGTCGAAAGGGGTCGGGCGGCCGTCGACTGCTAGAATCCACCGTGCCTCCTGATCGAAACCGAGGTTTCGCCCTGACTTCCCGACCGGTCATCGCAGTCGATCTCGGCGGAACCCGAATCCGCGCCGCGATCGTCCTTTCCGACGGAACGCGCCTCGCCCGCAACGAACGCCCGACGCCCACCGAGCTCGGGCCCGACGCGATCGTCGCCGCCTGCCGGGATGCCGCGCACCACGCACGCGCCGAAGCGCCCGCCGAGGTCACCGTCGACCTCGCCGGGATCGGCATCTCGTCGCCGGGGCCCGTGGATCCGCGAAGCGGGGTGATCGTGGAGCCGCCCAACCTCGGGCCGCGCTTCCGTGACGTGCCCATCGCCGCGCAGCTCGCGGACAGCGAGGACCTGCCGGCGTTCCTCGACCGCGACACGAACGTGGCAGCGCTCGGCGAGCACGCCTTCGGTGCAGCAAAGGATGTCGACGACTTCCTCTATCTGACCGTCTCCACCGGCATCGGCGGCGCGATCTTCGCCGCTGGCCGGCTGTTCCACGGCCCCGATGGCTTTGCGGGCGAGCTGGGCCACGTCGTCGTCGAGATGAACGGCCCGCGCTGTGGCTGCGGTGGCATCGGCCACGTGGAGGCGATCGCCGCCGGCATTGCGCTCGCCCGCCAGGCGGAGGCGCTCCTCGCCGCCGGCGCCTCGCCCTTCCTCGCCGATCGAGCGCGCGAGCTGCCCCAGGGCGAGGAGCTGTCCGCCAAGGACGTCGCCGAGGGCTCGCTCGCACGCGACCCGGCGTGTGTCGAGCTCATGAACCGGGCCCGCCGAGCAATCGCCGCGGGCTGCGTCGGCTACGTGAATACGTTCAACCCGCACCGGATCGTGATCGGCGGCTCCATCGCCGACGCGGAGGGCGAGCGCCTGCTCGGGCCGATCCGCGAAGCCATCGCGACCGAGGCGTTCGAGGTCGTCGCGCGGAAGGTGCGCGTCGTCCCGGCCGGCCTGGGCGGCGACGTGTCGCTTGCCGGCGCGCACCCACTCGTCATGTCTCATCTCGAGGCGTCCGCCTCGCCAACCCAGCTTGCCATTCCAGGAGGTACCCGAGCATGACCGTTCGCGTCGGCATCAACGGCTTCGGCCGAATCGGCCGCCAGTCCCTCAAGGCCATCCTCGAGCGCGCGCCGGACGTCGAGGTGGTCGCCGTCAACGACCTCGTCGACACGAGCATGAACGCGCTGCTCTTCAAGCACGACTCGACGTACGGCGCCTATCCCGGCACCGTGGAGCACACGGACGATGCGCTGATCATCGACGGCCGCGAGATCAAGGTGCTCCAGGTCAAGGACCCGGCGACGCTCCCGTGGGGCGACCTCGGGGTGGACATCGTCCTCGAGTCGACCGGCATCTTCACCGACGCCGAGAAGGCGAAGGCGCACCTCGCGGCGGGCGCGAAGAAGGTGATCATCAGCGCCCCGGCGAAGGGCGAGGACATCACGATCGTGCTCGGCGTGAACGACGACAAGTACGACCCGGCTGCCCACCACGTGATCAGCAACGCCAGCTGCACCACGAACTGCCTCGCCCCCGCGGCGAAGGTCGTCCACGACCTGCTGGGCATCGAGCGCGGCCTGATGAACACGATCCACAGCTACACGAACGACCAGCGCATCCTCGACGTGGCCCACAAGGACCCGCGTCGGGCGCGCGCCGCCGGCCTGAACATCATCCCGACGACCACCGGCGCCGCGAAGGCGCTCGCGCTGGTGATCCCGGACCTCAAGGGCAAGTTCGATGGGTTCAGCCTGCGCGTCCCGACCCCGACCGTGAGCGTCGTCGACTTCACCGCCGACGTGTCGCGCTCGACGACGGCGGATGAGATCAACGACGCGTTCAGAACGGCGGCCGCTGGCCCGATGAAGGGCATCCTCGGCGTCTCCGACGAGCCGCTCGTGTCGACCGACTTCCGGGGCGACGCGCGCTCATCGATCATCGACTCGGCGAGCACGATGGTGCTCGGCGGAACGATGGTCAAGGTCATCGCCTGGTACGACAACGAATGGGGCTACAGCTCCCGCTGTGCCGACCTGGTCCGCATGGTGGCCGCGAAGCTGCCGTCCGGCGCGGTGGCCTGAGCGATGGACAAGCTCACCGTGCGCGACGTCGACGTCACCGGCAAGCGGGTGCTCCTGCGCGTCGACTTCAACGTTCCCCTCGAGGACGGCAAGGTCACCGATGACTCGCGCATCCGTGCCGCCATCCCGACGATCCACTACCTGCTCACCCACGGTGCGCGGGTCATCCTCGCCAGCCACCTCGGCCGGCCCGACGGCAAGGTCCAGGACGGACTCCGTCTGCGGCCGGTCGCGGAGCGGCTGTCGCAGATCCTGGGCCGCAACGTGCCCGTGACCGGCGACGCGCTGGGCATCGGCAGCGTGGATGCGGTGAAGCGGCTTCGGAACGGGGAGATCCTGCTCCTCGAGAACCTGCGGTTCCACGCCGCCGAGGAGAAGAACGATCCCGCGTTCGCCCAGCAGCTCGCGGACTACGCGGACATCTACGTGAACGACGCGTTCGGCACGGCGCACCGCGCCCACGCCAGCACCGTCGGCGTCGCCAAGCTCCTGCCGGCGTACGCCGGGTTCCTGATGGAGCGCGAGATCGCGATGCTCTCCAAGCTCATGGAGAACCCCGGGCGCCCCTTCGCCGCGATCGTCGGCGGCGCGAAGGTCTCGGGCAAGCTCAAGGTCCTCGACACCCTCATGGCGAAGGTCGACCTCCTCGTCCTCGGCGGCGGGATGGCGAATACGTTCCTGCTTGCGCAGGGCAAGGCCGTCGGCAAGAGCCTCGCCGAGCACGACATGGTCGAGGAGGCGCGGCGCGTGCTCGCGGCCGCCGAGAAGGCGAATGTCGAGGTGATCCTGCCGGTCGACGTCGTCGTCGCCAAGGAGGTCACGCGCGGCACCGAGTACAAGACGATCCCGGCCGAGAAGATCCCCGCCTCGTGGCACATCGTCGACGTCGGGAAGGCCACGCTCGAGCTGATGGAATCGGCGCTCGAATCGGCCCAGACCGTGTTCTGGAACGGGCCGCTCGGAGTCTTCGAGATCCCGTCGTTCGCCCACGGCACGCGGGCCATCGCCCGCTTCCTCGCGACCCGGGCCGACGCCGGCGCGACGGTCGTGGTGGGCGGCGGCGATTCCGTGGCCGCCATCCAGCAGCAGGGCCTCGCCGAGCGGTTCACGCACATCTCCACCGGCGGCGGCGCCTCGCTCGAGTTCCTCGAGGGCCGCGAGCTGCCGGGCGTCTCGGTGCTCCAGGATCGGCCGATCCCCGAGCCTGCGAAGGCCACGGCCAGGACGAGGTCGAAGGCCGGCGCGAAGGCCGGCGTGTGACCGACCGACGCATCGATCGCGTCCACGGGCGCGAGATTCTCGATTCGCGCGGCAATCCCACGGTCGAGGTCGACATCGTCCTCGCCGACGGCACGCTCGGCCGGGCGGCAGTTCCTTCGGGCGCCTCGACGGGCGTCAACGAGGCGGTCGAGCTCCGCGACGGTGACAAGGCGCGCTACGGCGGCAAGGGCGTGCTCCGCGCGGTCGAGGGCGTCAATGGCGAGATCGCCAGGGCGCTCGCGGGCATGGACGCGACCGATCAGGCAGCCGTCGACGACCGGCTGATCGAGCTCGACGGGACGCCGACGAAGCGCCGGCTCGGAGCGAACGCGACCCTCGGCGCGAGCCTTGCGGTGGCCCACGCGGCTGCGAATGCCGGTGGCATGCCGCTGTACCGCTCGCTCGGCGGCGGCAACGCCACCACGCTGCCGGTGCCCTTCTTCAACATCCTCAACGGCGGCAAGCACGCGGTCGACTCCACGGACTTCCAGGAGTTCATGGTCGCGCCGGTGGGTGCCGAGACGTTCGCCGAGGCGCTGCGCGCGGGCTCCGAGGTGTTCTGGGCGCTCCGCGGCCTGCTCCACGACGACGGTCACTCCACCGGGCAGGGCGACGAGGGCGGCTTCGCGCCGAGCCTGTCGTCGAACGAGGCGGCGGTCGAGTACATTCTCCGAGCCATCGAGAAGGCGGGCTACCGCCCCGGCGAGGACGTGGCGCTCGGGCTGGATCCCGCGGTCACCTCCATCCTGGTCGAGGGCACCGGCGACGACGACACGCCGGGCCGGTACCGGCTCGAGACCGAGCAGCGGACGCTCGACACCGACGAGCTGATCGACCTCTGGGCCGGCTGGCTCGACCGCTACCCGATCGTGAGCCTCGAGGATGGCATCGCCGAGGCCGACTGGACCGGCTGGCGCCGGCTGACCGATCGCCTGGGCTCCCGCGTCCAGCTGGTGGGCGACGACCTGTTCGTGACCAATACGACGTTCATCGAGCGCGGGATCGCCGAGGGATCGGCGAACGCGGTGCTCATCAAGCTGAACCAGATCGGCACGCTGACGGAGACGATCGGCGCCATCGAGATGGCCCGCGCCGCCGGATGGGCGGCCATGGTGAGCCACCGCTCCGGCGAGACCGAGGACACGACGATCGCGGACCTCGTGGTCGCGCTCGGGACCGGCCAGATCAAGTCCGGCGCCCCGTCGCGCTCCGAGCGGGTCGCGAAGTACAACCGCCTCCTGCGCATCGAGGAAGAGCTCGGCCCGGACGCGCACTACGCGGGCCGCGCCGCTCTCGCGCGGTCCCGGTGATGCGCCGATGAGCCGGTTCGTCGATCGCGGCGCCATCGTCGCCGCCTACGTCGGCATCGGGATGGCGATCACGATGGCCATCAGCTTCCTGCTCGTCGTGCCCGTCGAGCCCGCGTACCTGCTGCTGTCGGTGCTCGGCGCGGTCGTCATCGGGTACTACGCGAACGCGAGGGCGCAGCGCCGGCGGGGCGAGTGGCGTCGGCTCCTCCCGAATTCCCTGCTCGCCGGCGTCGTGATGGGCCTCACCCTCGCGATCCTGCTGCTCGGGAACAAGGCGCTCTTCTTCTTCGCGGACTCTGGCTATCCGGACTTCAACCGGGTCGAGAACGGTGCGCCGGTCGGGGAGACGTGCCAGAGCGGCGCCGACTGCGTCTACCACCGCTATCTGGCACAGCCGAATGGTCCCGAGGCGCTCGCCCAGGC